>JABWBL010000235.1 GCA_013360535.1 Planctomycetaceae bacterium | reverse complement strand
CGGCCTCGATCTGCACGAGCAGCGCCTCGACCTGCTCCGCCCCGCCCTGCGGCGCGACGCGGCGCACGTCCTCGACCGTCGGGCGGTCGCCGACGAGCGCCAGCAACTGGTCGGTGATCGACAGGCCGTCGCGCAGGGAACCGCGTGCGAAACGCGCCAGTTCCGCGGTGACACCCGGCTCCGGGCTGATGCCTTCCTTGGCGAGCACGCCGTCGAGGTGCGCGGCGATGCGCGCCTCGGGAATCAGCGAGAGCCGCACGATCTGGCAGCGCGAGCGCACCGTCTCGAGCACCTTTTCCAGCTCGGTCGTCGCGAACAGGAACTTGACGTGCGGCGGCGGCTCCTCGAGCGTCTTGAGCAGCGCGTTGAACGCCGCCTTCGACATCATGTGCACTTCGTCGATGATGTAGACCTTGAAGCGCGCGCGCATCGGCGCGAAGCCGACCGCCTCCTTGAGCATGCGCACGTCGTCGACGCCGGTGTTGGACGCCGCGTCGAACTCGATCACGTCGACGTTGGCGCCGCTCTCGGTGTCGCGGCACTGGTCGCAAGTGAGGCAGGGCTCGGCCGTCGGCCCCTTCTCGCACAGGAGCGCCTTGGCGAGGATGCGCGCCGTCGTCGTCTTGCCCGTGCCACGAGGGCCGCAGAACAGGTACGCGTGGCCGACGCGCTCCTCGGCGATCGCGCCCTGCAGCGTCCGCATCGCGGTTTCCTGGCCGGCCACCTCGCTGAAGGTGCGCGGCCGGTACTTGCGGGCGAGGACGAGGTAGCTCATGGACGCGCTCGACGTTTCAGGGCGCGCGCGCATCCTAACAGCGCCAAACGCCGACCGTGCGGCTCGAGGCACGCTCGCGCGCCCGCATCGCTCCGTTCACGCGCGCAAGTGGGTCCGGGCATCCGCACCTGAGACCTGCATCCTTAGGGCTGCTTCGTTCCCGATCTGACCCGGTTCGAACCGGTCCATCGCGAAGGACCGGACCCGCTTGCGCGCGCGAGGGAGTGAGCGAAGACGAGCACCACGCGGCGCGACGGACAACTTCCCCGACTCGAGCGCGGGCCCCTGTCGTGCAGACCCTGATCGGGCGGGCTCGGGCAGGGAGAGTGGCGGAGAGGGCGGGATTCGAACCCGCGGTACGCTTGTGACGTACACACGCTTTCCAAGCGTGCACCTTCAGCCGCTCGGTCACCTCTCCGCCCGTGGCCGCTCTGGTCGACCGGAGCGCACCGGCATGGGGCGCGCGGCGAGGACCGGAAGATGGAAGTGGCGGAGAGAGAGGGATTTGAACCCCCGGTGCCCTTTCAGGCACACCGGTTTTCGAAACCGGCGCGTTCAGCCGCTCCGCCATCTCTCCGCGGCGCCTCGGACCGGCGGTCAGGCCTGTCCGGGCGTGTTCGTGTTGTCGCGCGCCTTGCGGCGCTTGTCTTCAAAGAACCCGCGCAGCAGCGCGCGCACCTCGTCGGCGCGCTCGCCCTCCGCGATCTGGCAGCGGTGGTTCATCCTCGGGTCGGTGAGCACGGCCCCGAGGGACACCGCTCCACCGAACTTCGGATCGCGCACCGCCCAGACTACCCTTGCCACGCGTGCGTGGGACAGCGCCCCGGCGCACATGAAACAAGGTTCGACCGTCGTGTAGACCGTCGCCCCGACGAGCCGTCCGACACCGGCCACCTCCGCCGCCCGTCGCAGGGCGAGCACCTCGGCATGGGCCGTCGGGTCGCACAGCGCGCGGGTCCGGTTGTGGCCGCGCGCGAGGACGAGTCCATCGAGCACGACGACCGCGCCTACCGGAACTTCGTCCTCGGCGAGGGCCGCGTGGGCCTCGGCGAGAGCGAGCTCCATGCCCTCGGCATCGTTCGCGACGCGCTGGGGACCGGACCCGTCCTCAGGTCCCGAGCGAGCTCGGTCCGGGGCGGCGTGGTCCATGGTCACCTGACGGTCGCGCGCAACACTCGGGGGCTGCTTCCGGCGCGGGGCACGCACCGCATCGGAGGCTTGTTTGGTACACCCAGAAGGACTCGAACCTTCAACCTTCTGATCCGTAGTCAGATGCTCTATCCAATTGAGCTATGGGTGCCTTGGGGCGGAAGGTTGTAGAGGGCGGCCCGCCCGCTGTCAAGGGTCGAACGGCGACCGGCCGCAGCAGATCCTGCGCGCGCGCGAAGCTCGCGCGAACGACGCGTGGAATGGCGCCGTCGCACGGGTAGTCTCTTGCGCCATGGCCGAAATTCGCGCTCCCCAGCACCTGATCCACCTGTCCGACCTCCCCAAGGGGCAGGTCGAGGACCTGCTCTCCCTGTCGATGCGCCTCAAGAAGCGCCCGGCGAAGCCCTCGCTCAGCGGGCGCACCGTGGGCCTGCTCTTCTTCCGCGGCTCCCTGCGCACGCGCACCTCGCTGGAAGCCGCGATGACGCAGCTCGGCGGCAACTCGATCAACCTGAGCGCCTCGAGCGACTTCTGGGACCTCGAGACCGCCGAGGGCACGATCATGGACGGTCGCGCGCCGGAGCACGCCAAGGACGCGGCGGCGGTGCTCTCGTGTTACGTCGACGCGCTCGCGATCCGGCCCAAGCCGGTCGGGACGAGCTGGGACAAGGACCGGCGCGACAGCGAGATCCGCCTGTGGGCGAAGCACTCGCGCGTGCCGGTGGTGAGCATGGAGAGCGTGCTGTGGCACCCGCTGCAGGCGCTGGCGGACCTGATGACGCTGCGCGAGTCGCTGGGCGAGCTGCGCGGGCGCAAGCTGAGCTTCGTGTGGACGCAGTCCCCCACCGCGGCGAGCCCGGCCGTCGTGCACTCGCTCCTGCTCGCCGCGCTCGGACAGGGCATGCACGTGCGCATCGCGCATCCGGCGGGTCTCGAGCTCGATCCGGAAGTCATGGCGAGCGCGCGTGCGGTCGCGACGGCGAGCGCCGGTTCGGTCGAGACCTGCTCGAACGCACGCGACGCAGCCGACGGCACGCACGTCGTGTACGCGCGCTCGTGGCACTCGATCGAGCACTACGGCAACCCGACGCTCGCCGCCAGCCAGCGCAGCCGCCAGTCGGGCTGGACGGTCGACGAGAAGCTGATGGCGCTCGGGCAGGACGCGAAGCTCATGCACGCCATGCCCGTGCGCCGCAACCTCGAGGTCACCGACGACGTGCTCGACGGCGCGCGCAGCCTCGTCGTGCAGCAGGCCGAGAACCGGCTGCACTCGCAGAAGGCCGTGCTGCAGCACCTGCTCGGCGCGTAGCGGAAATTCCGCCGTTTTTTGCGAGCCCGACGCGAGCACGCTCGCGCGGGCTCGCGCTACTCTTGGGCCCTGCGCGCCTGCGCGAGTCCCCGCATGTCGGCACCCGATTTCGTCCACCTCCACGTCCACAGCGAGTACTCGCTGCTCGACGGCGCCAACCGCATCGACGACCTGGTCAAGGCCTGCGTCACCGATGGCCAGCCCGCGATCGCGCTCACCGACCACGGCAACATGTTCGGCGCGATCGAGCTCTACAAGTCGGCGCGCGGCAAGAGCATCAAGCCGCTCTTGGGCTGCGAGGTCTACATCGCGCGCCGCTCGCGCCTCGAGCCGCACAACCGCACCGACAACGGCTACCACCACCTGACGCTGCTCGCGCGCGACCAGCAGGGCTACCAGAACCTGCTCAAGCTGTGCTCGGAGGCCTACATCCACGGCCTGCACACGCGGCCGCGTATCGACAAGGCCTTCCTCGCGCAGCACGCCGCCGGCATCTCGTGCCTCTCGGGTTGCCTCGCGGGCGAGATCAACCAGCTCTTCCTGCGCGGCGACGAGAAGCGCGCCGAGGAAGTCTGCACGGAGTTCCGCGACCTGTTCGGGCCCGAGCACTTCTGGCTCGAGCTGCAGCGCAACGGCATCGACATCCAGGACAAGGCCAACGAGGCCATCTGGCGCCTGCACCAGCGCACGGGCGTGCCGGTCGTCGCCACCAACGACATCCACTACCTGCGCCACGAGGACTGCGCGGCGCAGGACGTGCTCCTGTGCATCAACACCGGCGCCAAGCGCGCCGACGAGAAGCGCTTCCGCTTCGACACGGATTCGCTGTATTTCCGCACGCGCGAGGAGATGGGCACGATCTTCCGCGACCTGCCGCAGGCGCTCAAGGCGACCATGGACGTCGCGGCGCAGGTCGACCTTTCGATCGAGATGGGCAAGTACCACGTGCCCGTCTTCCAGCCCGACACGGGCGAGACTCCCGACGAGCTCTTCGACCGGCTGTGCGACGAGGGCCTGCGGCGCCTGTATCCCGAGGCGATGCACGCCAAGGCGCGCGAGCGCCTCGAGTACGAGAAGAAGGTCATCCGCCAGATGGGCTTCGTGTCGTACTTCCTGATCGTGTGGGACCTGATCCGCTGGGCGCGCGACAACGGCGTGCCGGTCGGGCCGGGGCGCGGCTCGGCCGCGGGCGCGATCGTCGCCTACGTGCTCGGCATCACCAAGGTCGAGCCGCTCAAGTACGACCTGCTGTTCGAGCGCTTCCTCAACAGCGCGCGCATCTCGATGCCGGATATCGACATCGACTTCTGCAAGGAGGGCCGCGAGAAGGTGCTCGCCTACACGCGGCGCCGCTACGGCGACGAGCACGTCGCGCAGATCGTCACGTTCGGCACGATGGCCTCGCGCACGGTCGTGCGTGACGTCGGCCGCGTGCTCGACGTGCCGCTCAAGGACATCGACCGCATCGCGAAGAAGATCCAGGCCGGTCCCAACGCGCCGTCGCTGGCCGAGGCGCTCGAGAAGGATCCCGAGCTGATCGCGATCAAGAACGAGAGCCAGCAGTTCGCCGAGGTGTTCGAGTTCTCGACCAAGCTCGAGGGCATGGCGCGCCACATCTCGACGCACGCCGCCGGCGTCGTGATCGCCGACCGCCCGATCATGGACTACGTGCCCCTCGCGCGGCACGACACGGACGTCGTCACGCAGTGGCCCGCGCCGCAGCTCGAGGAGCTTGGCCTCCTCAAGATGGACTACCTCGGCCTGCGCACGCTGACGATCCTCGAGCGTGCGCTCGGGTACATCCGCGCGGCGGGCAAGGAGGCGCCGGACCTCGACCACCTGCCGGACGACCCGCGCACGTACCAGATGCTCACCGCCGGCGACACGCTGGCCGTGTTCCAGCTCGAATCGGAAGGCATGCGCAAGCTGCTCGCGCGCATCAAGCCCGACCGCTTCGAGGACCTGATCGCCGTGCTCGCGCTGTACCGCCCCGGTCCGCTCGAGTCCGGCATGGACACGCTCTTCACGCGCCGCAAGCACGGCGAGGAGCAGGTCACCTACCCGCACGCCTCGGTCGAGCCGCTCCTGCGCGACACGTACGGCTGCATCGTCTACCAGGAGCAGGTCATGCTCATCTCGAGCGTGCTCGGCGGCTTCTCGCTCAACGAGGCCGACAACCTGCGCAAGGCGATGGGCAAGAAGAAGCCCGAGATCATGGAGAAGTTCGCGGCGCAGTTCGTCGCGGGCGCCGTGAAGAACGGCTGCGGCGAGGCGGACGCGCGCGAGCTGTGGGACAACATCGTCAAGTTCGGCGGCTACGGCTTCAACAAGTCGCACTCGACCGCCTACGCGCTGATCACGTACCAGACCGCGTACCTGAAGGCGAACCACCGCGTCGAGTTCCTCGCGGCCAACCTCGCCTGCGAAATGGAGACCTCCGACAAGGTCAAGGCGCTGGTCGACGATGCGCGGCGCGCGCGCGTGGCCGTGATGGCGCCCGACCTGCGCACGTCGAACTGGCACTTCGAGCCCGAGGGCGGGTCGATCCGTTATGGCCTCGGTGCGATCAAGGGCACGGGGGAGCGCGCGATCGAGGCGCTCGTCGCGGCGCGCTCGCGCCTGGGCGCGCGCAAGGCGAGCCCGACCCTGATGGAGCTCGCGCGTGAGTGCGATCCGACGGAGATGGCGCGCGGCAGCTGGGAAGCGCTGATCAAGGCCGGAGCCTTCGACTTCACGGGGCACATCCGCGGGGCCGTGC
>JABWBL010000234.1 GCA_013360535.1 Planctomycetaceae bacterium | reverse complement strand
ACCGGCGCCAAGCTGGTCGAGCTGCGCGAGCGCCGCCGCAACGCGGTGCGCTGGATCGAGACCATTCCGGATCCCGAGCCGATGCTGCGGCGCTTCGAGGAGAACCTCGCGCGGCTGGTCGAGCTCGCGCGCGCGCGCGGCGCCCGCGTGGTCGTGGTGCGCCAGCCGTGGTTCGACAAGGAGCTGAGCGACGCCGAGGAGGCCGTGATGTGGAACTTCTGCGTCGGTCGCCCTTACGTCGAGAAGACCACCGACTACTACCCGCATCCGCTCGTGCGGAGCCTGCTCACGCGGCTCGACGAGCGCGCTGCGGCGACGGCGCGACGCCTCGGCGTCGAAGAACTCGACCTGCGCGGCACGATCGAGCCGAACCTCGAGAACTACTACGACTACCTGCACTTCACGCCGACCGGCGCGCGCAAGGTGGCCGACGCGGTCGCGAGCGTGGTGCTCGGGCGCCCGCGCTAGCAGTCTGTTGAAGAAGTGCTGCGAGCAAGATTCCGACCCGGAAGGGTCAGGGCAAGGAGGCTGACCGGAGGCGGATCCAAGTGGATCCGCTGAGGATCGGCCGACGCCGCCATGGCCCTTCCGGGCGCGGAATCCTGCCGCATGATTTCTTCAACGGGCTGCTAGTCGATCCGTTCCAGCTCGAGCTCGAGCACGGCCCAGCCGTCGAGCTCGAAGTGCGCGACCTCGAAGCGCACCTCACGCGCGGCCTCGAGCGCCAGTTCCGCGACGTCGACCTTCGGGCCGTGGTGGCTCCAGTCCTCGATCAGGACCACGCCGTCAGCCTTCACGCGCACGCCGTCGTCCGAGGTCACGCTGACACGCCAGCGCCCCGCGGGTAGCGCGAGCGCCGTGCTCGCCAGCGTCCCGAAGCGTTCGCGTCCGAGCGCAGCGCTCGCGATTTCCCGCGGAATTCCGGGCAATTCCGAAGGGCCGCCGGAGCCGAAGGCAAAGTGCAGCGCCCCCGTCTCGAACGACGGCCCGCCCGCGACTTCCTCGCGCCAGCGCGCCTCGTTCTCGCGCGGATCGGTCTGCCAGCGTCCGAACGTGACGTTCCAGCGCGTGCCGAGCAACGTGCCGCTGCCTTCGAGCGTGCGCGCGGGCAGGCGCACCTTGAGCGTGTAGCCGACGACCTCGCCAGGGACACGCGGCTCGAGCAGGATCACGGCCGGGTCGACGCTCGCGTCGAGCTTGACCCGCACGCTCGGGCCCGCGTCGATCGTGATCGGGGCCTCGTTGCCGTACAGGCGCCATGCGTGGGCGCCGCCCTTGTCCTCGATCCGCGCGAGCAGCGAAGATTGCCAGTCGTAGGGGCCCCACTCGGTCATCACGATCGTCTCGCGACCCGCGAGATGGTCGCGCAGCCCGACCGCCTTGCGCTGGCCCGGCAGCGCGATCAGCGACGTCTCGTCGAGCTTCGTCAGCGCCGGAGCCTCGCTCACGCTCTCCGCGATCGCCGCCTCGGCCGGCACCTTCCAGCGCGCGCGCTCGAAGCCCTTCTGCGTCGCGTCGAACGAGAGGCCCTCCGACGGCCCGCGCAGCTCGAACTGCACCTTGTCGCCCTCGAACTGGTTGAGGCGGATCCAGTGGCTCGCGTTCGCGGTCGGATTGAGCTTCGCCCACGGCCGCTCGAGCAGGTCCTTGTCCTCGTCCCACCACAGCTCGATCGCGCGCTCGTTGCGCGCGAAGCTGTTGCCCGCGATCGACCAGCCCGAGCCGTGCTCGACCGCGATGCCGGCGAGCGTGTTGTCGGCGATCTCGTTGCCGCGCACCTGCGTGCGGCTCGAATAACCGCCCCACACGCCGTAGTTCGAGCCGACCAGCTTGTTGCGCGCGAAGACGTTGTCGAACGAGAACGTCAGTTCGATGCCGATCGCCGCCGCGTACGAGAAGTCGTTGCCGTAGAGCAGGTTGCGGTTGCAGCCCGTGCCCGCCGCGACGCCCTCGCGCTCGAGCGCCTCCTTGCCGGCGAAACCGAAGAAACCGTCGCCCGAATGCGTCGCGGAGTTGAACGCGAACACGTTGTCGTTGCACTGCTCGAAGAACAGGATTCCGGCCGAGTCCTGCCCACGCGAGTAGACGCCGTGGCTGTAGCCGCGGATGCAGAAATCGAAGCTGTTGCGGCTGACCTTGTTGCGCGAGCTGCGGAACATGGCGAGTCCCCAGCCCGACAGGAAGCTCATGTCGTTGTCGTACACGAACGAGTCGTCGACGCGCCGCAGGCAGATGCCGTTCTGCGTGCGCCGTGCGCGGTTGGCGCGCAGCGTCACGCCCTTCGACTCCTCGACGTAGATGCCCGCGCCATAACGCTCGAGCCACTCGTTGCGGTCGTTCTCGTGCGGCCAGAGCCAGTCCGCACCGTCCTCGGCGCGTGGCGTCGACTTGAGCCGCATCGCGAAGTTGTCGGAGACATCGGCGCCCTCGATCACGAGGCCGTCAGCGCCCTTGACGCGAATTCCGCAGCGAAATCCGGCCAGATTGGGGCCGCGCAGCGTCACGTCCTTGCCCGTGACGACGATTCCCGTGCCCTTGCACTGGTCCGGCGGCGTGCCTTCCGGCGTGCCGCGGATCGTGCGGTTGACGAACGCGACCGTGATGCCGTCGCCGACGATCTGGATCAGCCCGTCGCCGTTGCGGTCCTCGAGGGCGCTGCCGCCGGTCTCGAGCACGCAGCTCTCGCGGATCACGAGGTCGTCGCGGTCGACGATCACGTGCGGCAGGTCTCCGAGCACCTGCGGCAGGGCGAGCAGCCAGACGATCATGCTCCGACCTCCTTCGCCCCCGCGAGTCCGAGCTCCGCCGCGTGCGGACGCAGCGCGAGGATCACGAAGTCGATGTGCGCGCCCAGCTCGACGCCGAGCAGCTCCGCCCCGCGGGTCACCTCGTCGCGCTCGACCTTGGCCGCAAAACCCTTGTCTTTCAGGCGCTTGAGCACACTCTTCGCCTCCAGCGACGCGAGCCCATCGGGCCGCACGCGCGCACAGGCGCCGACGAAGCCGGTGAGCTCGTCGCACGCGAGCAACGCCTTGTCGAGCCGCGACACGTACTCCACGCCCCACTTCGTGTAGTGCGCGCTGATCGCGTGCGCGAGCTCGGCCTCCCCGCGCGTGGCGAGCCACGCGACGACGCGCCGCGGGTGTTCCTCGGGCCAGGCCTCGTAGTCGGCGTCGTGCAGCAGTCCCGCGAGCCCCCACTGCTCGACGTCCGCGCCTTCGCCGCCGTAACGCGTGGCCGCGGCGCGCATCACGAGCTCGACGGCGCGCGCGTGCTTGCGCAGCGCGTCGCTCGCGGTCCACTCGCACAACAACTTCCAGCCTTCCTCGCGCGTCAGCATCAGCGCACCGCCTTCCCGAACGACAGCACCTCGAACCAGCCCGAGCGCGGCTGGCCCTTGAGCTTGAAGGCCGCGACGAGCTCCTCGCCCGTTTCCCGGCCAAAATCCGCGCATTCCAGCGCGACGAGGTCGGTCGTCTCCGGGTCCGCGAGCTCGAGGCTGCGGTCGGGCTCGCGCCCGCCGGTGAGCAGCGCGTTGCGGCGCTGCGCGAGCCCACCCATCGTCGCGAGCAGGCGATCGACGTCCCACACCGCGTCCTTCTCGTCGAACAGCAGGCTGCGGATCTTGCGCTCGCCCGTGCGGTCGGAGCCCTGCGCGTCGCCCTTGCCGATCCACGCCTCGATGCGCTTCTCGTCGGCGCTCTGCAGGAGCACGTCCTCGATCCCGTCGCCGTCGATGTCGCCGCGCGCACTCGGTCGCACCTGCTTCTCGAGATCGGTGAAGCGCTCGAGCAGCTTCTCGGGGTTCTTCGCGAGCCCGATGATGCCCGGCAGCCGCAGCGCGAGCTCGTTCGACAGGCCCGGACTCGCCTCGAAGCGGCCCTCGCCGATGTTCGAGTAGGCGAGCACGCGCACGCGCACGTCCCACTCGCTGAACAGGCCGCGCAGGATCGTCGCGAGCGTCGGGATCTGCACCTTGACGAGCAGCAGGTCCGGCCGCGCGTCGCTGTCGAGCGGATGCACGAACAGCACCGTGATGTCCTCGGCGGTCTTGAGGATCGCCGAGGGCTGCGTGAACTGCGGACCGGCCTTCGAGCCGCGGAAGACCCACACCTTGCGGCGGTGCCCGATCACGTAGTCGGGAATCGAGTCGCCGTCGATGTCGCGGCTCGACCACGAGGCCTTGTCGCCCGACGAAAGCGTGCCGCCGAGCTGGAAGCCGCTCGCTTCGGTCGTGTCGCGGAAGATCGCGAGGTCGACGGACACGTCGGGCTCGACGGGGAACGAACCGTCCTCGCGCTGCAGGTGGAAGGCGCGGCGCTGGCCTTGCTCGACGAGCAAGTCCGGCCGTCCGTCGCCGTTGACGTCGCGCGTCGCGAGCCCGGGCACGGTGAACGAGCTCTCGAGCGAGTCCGACAGGTACTCCGCGTCGTGCGTGCCCCAGCGCCCGACCTCGACCGACACCGTCGCCGCCTTGCGGAACGTCGGCGCCTTGGCTTCCGGCGCGAGGCTCGCGAGCCACAGCTCCACGCCCGCGAGCGACGGCACGACGAGGTCGTCGAGCCCGTCGTTGTTGACGTCCTGCGCGATGCCGGAGAAGGTCGGCGCACCGACACGCAGCGCAAACCGCGCGCGGCTCACCCACACCTGCGGCTGCGACGCGACGACGCCGCCCGCCTCGATCGGATAAGCGAGCGCTCCCGCCGGCGAGAGGGTGAGCAGGTACCCCGTGCCCGCCGCCTTCGTCAGCGCGAGCAGCGAACGCTCCGGCGTCGCCAGCGTGAGCTCGCCCTGGCGCGCCTCGGCGGAATACGGCGCGAACGTGCGCACGCGGCCATCGCGCCCGATCGCGAGGATCTCCGCGCGACCGTCACCGTCCGCATCGACGACACGATGCCCCGCGAGCTCGAATCCCGGCTCGATGCGCACGCGCGCCGGCGTGTCCTGGGTGCCGAGCGCCAGCGCGAGCGCGAGCAGCGTGAAGGCGCTCATTTGAACCTCACGAACAGCACCTGATTGGGCTCGGTGACGAGCAACGCCGGCCGCGGCAGCCCCGCGCGCGCCGGGACGAGCTCGACCGCGGCATCCTCGTGCACCGCCGTCTCCCACAGCGGCTTCTCGAACACGCTCCACGTCTGCTTGTCGCCCGCTCCCTGCGCGCGCACGAACAGCACGCGCAGCTTCTCCGGCTCGTCGCGCATCACGAGCTCGCTCAGGCCGTCGCCCGTCAGGTCGCCGAGGAACTCCGCCGTCAGCTGGAAACGCTCGATCGGGATCGAGCGGCGCAGCGAGATCTCCGGCTGGCGCGCGAGCACGCCCTTGCGGTTGCGGTAGACGAGCAGGTCGGCCTCGATCGACTGCGTCGACACGCTGCGCAGCTGGTCGATCAGGTCGGGCCTCACCGCGCGCAGCACGAGCTCCGGGTAGCCGTCGGCATCGAGGTCGACGAAACGCGGGCCCGAGATGAAGCCCGCGAACACGAGCAGGTTCGTCGGCGTGCCGTCCTTGCCGAACGGCAAGGGCTGCGACTTCATCGCGGCCTGCGCGAAGAACAGCGCCTGCGTGCGGATGTCCTCGGAGCGCTTGTCGCCGGCGAAGATCACGCAGTCAGCTCGCTTGTCGCGGTCGAGGTCGACCACGTGCGAACTGTAGGACGTGTCGAGCCGCCGCCCCGCGTCGATCTCGAACGGCAGCGCGCGCGTGAGCTCCGGAACGACCTTGAAGCGACCGCCTTCCTGCAGGAACACGTGCAGGTGGTGCGTGGTCTGCACGAACAGGTCGAGGTCGGAATCGGCGTCCCAGTCGAGGAAGAACGGCGCGCTGACGCTCTCGCTCGTCTGCACCAGCGCCGGGGGCCGCGAGCCCAGCGTCTCGTTCTCCTCACCCCCGGTCAGCTCGAGCGTGAAGCTCGGCCGCTTGCGGCTGCCGCGCACTGCCGGTCCCTCGCGGCGTGTCGCGGAGAGCCACACTCCGGCGCCGTCGGCCTCTTCGGGCACGCGCACGCGGCTC
>JABWBL010000233.1 GCA_013360535.1 Planctomycetaceae bacterium | reverse complement strand
CTCGCGGAAGCGCGGGCCGCTGGCGAGCTCGACGCGCTGCGACCGCTCCTGGAGGCCGCACTCGCGCAGCCGCAGTCCGAAGTGCGCGACGACGGCGCGATACCGGTGCGCTACGGCATGGTCGGCGACTCGAAGCCGATGCGCGAGGTCGCGGCGCTGCTCGACAAGGTCGTGCAGAGCGACGTGCCCGTGCTCGTGCTCGGCGAGACCGGCACCGGCAAGGAACTGGTCGCGCGCGCGCTGCACCAGTACGGCCTGCGCAAGGGCAAGCCGTTCCTCGCCGAGAACTGCGCCGCGGTGCCCGCCGACCTGCTCGAGAGCGAGCTCTTCGGCCACAAGAAGGGCTCGTTCACCGGCGCCTACGTCGACCGCCCCGGCCACTTCGTCGCGGCCGACAAAGGCACGGTGTTCCTCGACGAGATCGGCGACATGCCGCTCGCGATGCAGCCCAAGCTCCTGCGCGTGCTGCAGGAGGGCGAGGTGCGCCCCGTCGGCTCGAACAAGGTCGTCAAGGTCGACGTGCGCATCGTCGCCGCGACCAACAAGGACCTGCGCGCGATGTGCAAGGCCGGCACGTTCCGCGAGGACCTCTACTTCCGCCTCGCGGTGCTCACCGTGCAGTTGCCGCCCTTGCGCGACCGCAAGGGCGACGTGCGCCACCTCGTGCGCTTCTTCCTCGACCTGATGGAGAAGGAGATGGCGCGGCGCTGCACGATCACGCCCGAGGCGCTCGAGCTGCTCGACCGCTGGCGCTGGCCCGGCAACGTGCGCGAGCTCGAGAACGAGATCCGCCGCACCGTCGCGCTCTCCGACGGCACGATCCAGCCCGCGGACCTCTCCCCGCAGATCCGCGCGCTGGCGTGAGCGGCGGCTAGCCGGCGCCGCCGATCAGCCCGAGGGCGTGCAGCAGCGGCTTGAGGACACCGCCGATGCCTTCGGCGACGATCGAGGCGACGGCGATGGTGGTGAGCGTCGCGTCGCTCCACTTGAGCCAGCGGCCGAGCACGAGCCACATCAGGAAGCTGCCGACGAAGAAGCCCAGACTCAGCGCGGGCGAGAGCACGAGGCCGAGGCCGATGCCGGTGGATTCCGGCAGCCACTTCTTGAACGGCGCGAAGTGCTCGACGAGCACGTAGACGACGCCGACGATCGCGCCACCGAGCAGCCAGCTCGACGCGCCCGCAGGCAGGGCTCCGAAGCCCTTGTCGAAGATGTTGGCGCTCTCGGCCCAGACCTTGGCAACCGGGGCGCTCATCTTCTCGAAGCGTGTTCGATCAGAAAGGATCCAGTCGAACATGTAGGCCGAGGCGATCGCGCACGGCACGACCGTCAGCGTCTGCGTCCAGAACTGCCAGCGCGAAGGCACCTTGAACGCGCGGCCGTAGACCATGTCGGCGGTGAGCAGGCTCGCCTGCGCGCCGGAGCCCGAAACGAAGCCCGCGCCGGTCAGGTTGATCGCGGCGGACTTGCCGCCGAACAGCGCCGTGATGCCCTGCAGCAGGATGCCCATCACGCGCGCTGGGTTGAAGTTGGTCTGCGCCGCGGCGCGGGTCGCGATGATGTTCTGGATCAGGCCCGCGACGACGACCAGCATCACCACCAGCACCATGTTGAGCGCAAAACGCAGGTTGAGCACGAGCGCGCAGCTCACGAACGCGACGGTGCCGAACGCGAGCAGGAGCTTCGGGCTGAGCGGCGGGTCGGGATCCTCGCTCTTGCCGCCGATCGCGACCATCGAACGCAGCGCGCCCGTGATCGTGCGCCAGTTGATCGCGAGCGCCGTCAGGCCCGACGCGACAAGGAAGCCGAGGCCGGGCCAATAGAACTTCTGCGGCGCATCGGTGGGCAGGAAGTCCAGCGAGTGCGCGCCGTACATCAGGAACACGGCGCCGACGAGGAAGCCGACGCCCGTGCGGAAGCCCATCAGGTACGCGCTGCCGATCGCGAAGGGCGATAGCGCGATGTAGCCGCCGTAGGTCGCGAGCCCACCGAGCGCCAAGGCCGACGGGACCACGGAGTAACCGTCCTCGTCGTTGAGCACGACATACGCGCACAACGCGACGAACGAACCGAGCAGGATCACCGCCTGCCGCGGGTCACCCTTCTCGACCAGCGTGCGCACGACGGTCTCGACCGCCTTGGCGCCAGGCCACGGCAGGTCCTCCTTCAGGATCAGGAGCTGGCGCAGCGGAATCGCCATCGCGAGACCGACCAGGCTCGACACGATGCCGAACAGCGTCATGTCGAGGATCGAGTAGGGCTCGCCAGTCATCGCCTTCGCCGCATAGAAATTCGAGATGAACCCGAGGCTGCCGCCGGCGGAGCCCATGGTCGCGACGATCACCATCTCGGTGTTGGTGATGCTCTTGGCGCCAAACGGCAGCATCAGCGCGAAGAAGAACAACGCCGCGATCGTCGGGCCTTCTTCGATGACGCCAAACGACAGCGTCAGGTAGGAGTTCATCGCGCACAGCGCGACCGAGAAGATCAGGCCCATCACGACCGCGCGGAACGTGATCGGGGGCGTCGAACCGAGTTCGGGTTGCATCGAGGGGGCGCTCGCGGGTGGGACGGAGGGGGCGGGGTGGGAGCTACTTCGAGTTGGGATTGGGCGACATCACGACGAGCAGGACCGCGCGCTCGTTCGACGCGTTCTCGACGCCGTGGCTTTCGCCGGGCGCCGACCAGGCGAGCTCGCCGGGTCCGAGCTCGCGAGTCTCGCTGCCCAGTGTCGCGCGCACGCGACCTTCGAGCACGAAGTAGAACTTCGTGGCACCCGCGTGCGCGTGCGGCTTCTGCGCCTGCCCGGGCTCGAGGCAGTACACGTCGCAGAACATGTGCGCAGTCTCGAACAGGTTGTGCTTTTGCAGCTTGTCCGCTGCAAAACGGAACGCGGCCTTGGCGTCGACGAAGCTCATGTCGAGCAGGGTAGCGTCGCCTCGCGCCACCGCTAAGCTGCTCGGCCATGAAGTCCGCCCAGAAGCTCGCCCCCAAGCCGCGCGGAGTGAGGCTCGTGCGCCGCGGCGTCCGCCACGGCACGTTGGTCCCGACGCCGGTCGCGCCGGTGCGGCGCTGGGACGATCCGGCGTTTCTTGCCGAGTGCGAGCGACGCTGGGCCGCGGACCTGCCGCTTCCGCTCGGCGGAGCGGTCGCGAAGGCCCTGCCGCGCTTCGAGCGCGAGATCGAGGCCGCGCTGCAGCTCTTCGACACCGTGCGCGAAGGCACGAGTTTCGAGGGGCTCTTGCTCGAGCGCCTCTCGCCGCGCCGTTGGGAGGCCGCGGGAGCGACGATCGACGCCGGCGACACGCGCGAGCTCGAGAAGGTCTTCGTGCACGCGCTCTCCAAGGGCCGCCGCGTCGCGCGCGACCTGTACGCCAAGCTCTCGTGGGTCGCGCACGACGAGCGCGACTCCTCGCTGCGCATCCGCTTCTCGTTCGGGTCCGAGGCGCTGCTCGACTGGCAGAAGGAAACGCGCCGCGCGCCGCACGCGGATGCGCTGGCGGCGGAAGCGTTCCCCGAGTGCGCGGCGATCACGGGCACCAAGCCGCTCGTTGCGCTGGTCGAGCGCCTGATCGGAACCGAGCCGCGCTTCTCCGAGCGCATCATCTACAACAACGCGCCGGGCGGCGGTGCGCTGTTCCACCACGACGACGAGGAGCACCAGCTCGGCGTCGTGTTCAGCCAGCTCGAGGGCGAGACCGGCTGGTTTGCGCTGCCCAAGCGCCAGTTGGCCGAATTTGTCGCGGATTTTGCGGGTTCCAAGCTCGCGAAGCGCGCCGGAACGCCGCGCAAGGCGCTGCGCGCGCTCGACGACACGACCGACGAGGAGCTCTCGAAGTTGCTCAACTCGGATCCGAAGTTCACGCACGCGCTCGCGGCGGTGGGGACGTTCTTCCACCTCAAGGCCGGCGACTCGATCCTGCTGCCGAGCCACGGCCCGGATGACGTCTGCTGGCACGCGGTGTACGGACTCGGCGCCCGCCCGAGCCTCGCGCACAGCTACGGGATCTTCGCGAAACGTCGCTGACGCGCGGAATCCCGAGCCGGAGAAGGAATACCGGAATACCGAGCCAGAGCAATTTTTTCTGCAAACTGCGGCCTGCGTCGACGGAGTTGCCGTCGACGCAGGCCGCAGTTTGCAGAAAAAATTGCTCTGGCTCGGTATTCCGGTATTCCTTCTCCGGCTCGGGATTCCGCGCGTCAGCGCGCTCGCAGCTCGAGCACGCGGAACGCTCCGATCTGGCGTTCGTTCTCGAGGCGCGCGTCGACGAGGGCCTTCACGCGCGGGAAGCGCTCGAGCGTGATGAGCTTCTGGGCCGGAACGTCGCCGATCCATACGCGCGGCTCGAGCACGACCGTGCGCACGTCCTCGCGCTCGAAGTTCGCGAGCAGGCGCTCCTCGAATGCCGCGAAGCGTTCATCCGCCGTCGACGGGAACGTCAGCCCGGGATGGAACCACAGCGCGGGGAACGTCGGCACCTTGCCCGAGAGCGCGTACATCGGCGAGCAGTCGCCGACGAGGAACAGGCCACCTTCGCGCGCCTTGAGGTGCTCGACGAGCTGCGCGAGATCGGTGGGGGAATACTGGACGAGCTTCGGCACGCCCCAGCGCAGGAACGCCATGCCGGGTGGCAGCTGGGGGCCCGAACGCTCCGCCAGCTCCGCGTCGAACACGAGGTCGTTCACCTTGCGCGTCGCGTCGATCTCGCGGCCGAAGGAGCGCGCGTCGAAGGCGCAGGCCGTCGCGAGCAGCGGCACGGGCACGTAGAGAGCGAGCGCGAGCTGGCGCCGTCCGGCCTCGCGCTGCGAGCGCGAGAGCATCTGGAACGCCGCGGCCGTGCAGCCGGCGGAAGCGAAGACGAGCGGAACGCCGATCGCCTTCTGGTTGCTGGTCCAGGCGATGAAGAGGAGCCCCGCGAGCGCGAGAGCGGCTCCGAGCGCCGCGCGCGGCCAGACGAGGCGCTGCAGCTCGCGTGGATAGAGCTTGCCCAGTCCCACGGGCACCGCGCTGAGCGCCAGCGCGACCAGGAACGCCGCCGTGGGGCCGTGCAGGCCCAGTTCCGTGCGTGTCTGGGCGAAGCGCTTGGCCAGATCGCCGAACGACGGCACGAACTGCAGGCGTCGCGCGCCTTCTTCGCTCGGCAGGTCGAGCCAGTGCAGCCGCACGAGCTCCCAGTCGACACCGAGCGCGAACGCGAGTGCCGCGAGCGCCGCTGCGCTGATCGCGAGGCTCGCCAGCACGCGCTTGAGCATGCCGAGCCGTTCCTCGCGCGCCCACAGCACGACGAGCAACACCACCGGCAGGAAGAACACCGACGGAATCTGCTTCGAAAGGTAAGCCGCAGCGAGCAACGGCCCCGTCGCGAACGCCGCGAACTTCCGCACCGTCGCGCTCTCCGCGCGCGCGGCACTGACCGCACACACCAGCGCCGCCAGCGAGAAGAAGAACGCGTGCGTGTCCATGTAGGGCACGCCGAAGGGCGGCGTGAACACGAACGCCGTGCACAGCGCGAACACGCTCGACCACATGCGCTCGAGGCCGAGCAGGTCGAGCAACCGGTCGACGAGGCCGACCGCGAGGCCGTTGACTACCGCGGCGTGGAGGCAGAAGGCGAACCACGTCGTGCCGAACACGGCGAAGAACAAGGCCTGCAGCGCGTGCACCGGGAAGCCGTTGGGGGCGACGTAGTCGCGCATCGGCACCTGCCCGCACAACAGGCGCCAGCCGCCGTCGAAGCAGATCGACTGGTCGAGCGGCATGAATCCCAGCGGGGCGAAGTGCAAGCCGACGAGCGCGCCCGCGAGGACCAGCGCGAGCCGTCGCGCGAGCTCGAGGCGCCGCTCCATGCTCAGGAGCTCTTCCCTTGGGCGTCGATCCAGCGTGCGAACTGCGCGCTGAACGCGTCGAAGTCGGCACCGAGCTCCGCGATCGTCTCCCGACCGTGCACGACGCGGATGCGCGCGTCGAGCTCGACCGACGCAGGCCCCGGCGGCACGCGCTGGAGCCGCTCGATCGG
>JABWBL010000001.1 GCA_013360535.1 Planctomycetaceae bacterium | reverse complement strand
ATCCGCAACCGCGAGATCGGCTTCGTCTTCCAGACCTTCAATCTCCTGCCGCGCTCCACCTCGCTGGCCAACGTCGAGTTGCCGCTGATCTACGCCGGCATCCCGGCGCACGACCGGCGCCCGGAGATTGCCCGTCGGGCCGAGCAGGTGCGCGAGCAGCTCGTCATCGTCCGGCCCGCCGCCGCGCATGTCGAAATGGACCACCCGCTTGCCCTTCACCACGTACACGTCGGTGGCCCGCCGCGCCATCGCCAGCGCCTCCGCCGCGCCGAGCCGCACCTTCTTCGCGTCGGTCGTCTCGGTGATCTCCACACGCTCTTGCGCAAGGAACTCCTGCGCTCTTCCACAGCTCGTTCACCCCTTGCGGTGATAGTACCAGTCAGCCTTGACGGTCATCGCTGCCTCCGTGAAAGCGCAGAAGAGATCATTCACCGCCTCCGGTCAAGCGCCGCGCCGCAGGCCCGATCAGATTCATCGGACGGCCGTCCGGAACGTCCATGAGCCGAGGCGGCCACGGGGGCATTCGGCGCGCGCACCCGCCGCGCGCTGCAATCGCGCCGTGGCGTGATGCTGCACACGGCCATCGAGCTCCGCGCTCCGCGGCAGCGGGTCAGGTCAGGAGGCGCACCCTGGATTGCGCGGGCGGGGCCATCGGTCTGCTCGGCGCGGCGGGGCCATCAGTCTGCGCGGCGCGGCGGCGCGAGTGCGGCTAAGGTGCGGGCCATGGGCCTCCTCCTCAAGCGCGCGCTCGATCAGGCTGCGGTGTGGCACCGGGCGCAGAAGCGGAAGTACCCGAACGCGGACGTGCCGTACATGAGCCACCTCGCCGGCGTCGCGGTCACGCTCGCCCGCCACGGGTTCGACGACGAGGTCGTCGCGGCGGGGGCGCTGCACGACGTGATCGAGGACCAGGGCGTGACGCGTGAGGAGCTCGCGGGGCGGTTCGGGGCGCGCGTGGCCGGGCTCGTCTGGCACGTCACCGAGCACGACAAATCCCAGCCCTGGGAGGAGCGCAAGCGGCGGTACCTCGCCGCGTTCCCCGGGAAGCCCTGGGAGGCGCAGGCGATCTCGCTGGCGGACAAGATCGACAACTTCCGGTCCATCGCGGTCTGCGCCGCCGATCACGGCGATCCCTGGGCGATGTTCAAGCGCGGGAAGGACGTCCAGATGGCGCGCTTCGAGGAGCTCCTGAGCATGTGCCGCGCGCTCGCGGCCGACATTCGCCTCTCCGGGGGCGAGCTCGTCTTCGGCGCCAAGGTGACCGGCCTCGAGCCGCGCTCCTCGTCCGTCGTCGTCGAGAGCAGCGCCGGCGAGTTCGAGACGCCCGTCGCGATCAACTGCGCCGGCCTGCATTCCGACCGCGTGCTGCAGCTCTCCCGCGTGCGCCGTCCGGCCCGGATCGTGCCGTTCCGCGGCGAATACTTCGAGCTCGTGCCGTCCGCGTGGCACCTCGTGCGCAACCTGATCTACCCGGTGCCGGATCCGAGCTTCCCGTTCCTCGGCGTGCACTTCACGCGCATGGCGCTCGGCGGCGTCGAGTGCGGGCCCAATGCGGTGCTGGCGCTGTCGCGCGAGGGCTACCACTGGGACGACATTCGCCTCGGCGAGCTCGCCGACGCGCTCGGCTACAACGGTTTCTGGAAGCTGGCGAAGCGCCACTGGAAGGCCGGCATGGGGGAGATGTGGCGCTCGCTCTCCAAGCGCGCGTTCACCAAGGCGCTGCAGCGGCTCGTGCCGGAGATCCGGGAGGAGCAGCTCGTCCCCGCCGAGGCCGGCGTGCGCGCGCAGGCGCTCGCGCCCGATGGTGCGCTCGTCGACGACTTCCTGATCCAGCGCGAGGGCCGTGTCGTGCACGTGCTCAACGCTCCTTCGCCTGCCGCCACCGCCTCGCTCGCCATCGCCGAGCACATCGCCACGCACGCGCAGCCGCTGCTCTGAGCGCGCCGTCCGAGCTCTGGATGGCCCCCCGCACGCGCGGATTCGGACGCTTCGATCGGCTGTCGCACTTGCGCCCCTGCGCCTAAGCTGGATCGCGCCCGCGCTCCCCAGCCCCCAGCACGTTCGACGGGAAGCCCGCGGCGCACGGACTCTTCTCCCCGCTTCGGAAGGTCTCCCGCACATGGCCCACCCTGTTCTCTTCCCGCTGTGCCTCGTTCTCGCCGCCACGGCGACCCACGCGCAGTCGAGTGACGCGCGCACGCTGCCGGAGCGCCTCGAGGCGTGGCGCGAGCTCCACGGCGCCGGCTGGCGCATTGACGTCGACGAGGGCACCGGTCACGCCGAGTTTCTCTACGGCGCCTCGCTGCCGAGCGAGTTCCGGCCTTCGAGCGACGAGCAGTGGTTCGTCGCCGCGCGTCAGGCGCTGCTCGAGACGGCGGACCTGCACGGCATCGAGCCGCAGACGCTGGTCGAGCAGCGCACCGTGTTCCTGCCGCTCGGCACCGTCGGCTCGAGCGACAAGCAGACCGTGCGCTTCCGGCAGGTCGTGAACGGAGTGCCGGTCGACGGCGGCGCGGTCAACGTGCTGTTCGATCTCGGCGGGCGCCTGCTCTCCGTGCAGACGCGAGCGCTGCCGAACGTCGCGCACCTCGCCACGCTTCCGAGCCTGTCGCCGGAAGCTGCGGTCGAGCGCGCGCTGCAGGCCTTCGTCGCCCAGTCCGGCGTGCGCGGCAGCGTGGTGAGCGGGCCGGAGCTCGTCATCGCGCAGCTCGAGCTGGAAGAGAGCCGCGTGCCGCGCCTCGCCTACAAGGTCGACGTGCAGTGGCACATGGACGGTGTCGCGCCCGAAGGCGGGCTGTACTTCGTCGATGCGCACGGCGGGGCGATCCTGCGCCGCGACGAGTCGATCCACTACTTCGACGTCGGCGGCACGGTGTTCACCAAGGCCACGCCCGGCGTCGCGCCCGATCGCCCTTCGAACCCCGAGACCGACCAGATCGCGCGCTACGCGCGCGTGCAGAGCCCCGCCGGCACCGTCACGACCGACGCGAACGGCAACTTCAACTTCCCCGGCGTCACCGGGCCGCTCAGCTGCACGTTCACGTACGTCGGGACGTTCAACGACGTCACGAACCAGGCCGGACCGGCCTACTCCACGACGATCCCGCTCACCGGAACGGGCAACACGGTCGTGCTCAACCCCGCTCCGACCGAGCACGTGACCGCGCAGGCCAACGCCTTCGTGCAGAACAACGCGATCCGCGACTGGATCCGCTCGGTCAACCCGACCGACGCCATGGCGGACTTCGTCAACCTGTCGAACTGCAACATCGCGTCGTCCTGCAACGCGTACTTCAACGGCAACTCGACCAACTACTTCATCGACTCCGGCGGCTGCCCCAACACCTGCTACTCGACCGTCATCGCGCACGAGACCGGGCACTGGCTCAACGTGCTGTACGGAACGGGCAACGGCTTCGACGGCATGGGCGAAGGCAACGCCGACATCTTCGCGCAGTACCTGTACGACACGAACATCGTGGCGCAGGACTTCTTCGGGCTGGGCTCGCCGATCCGCGACGGCCTCAACACGCGGCAGTTCTGCGGCGACTGCTGCGGCCCGTGCTACGGCGGGCTGCACAACGACGGCGAGGTCTGGATGGGCGCGGCGTGGAAGCTGCGCCGCAACCTGAACAACACGCTCGGCAACGCGGCCGGTGACGCCGTCGCGAACAACCTCTTCCTCGACTGGATGAACGCCTACAACCAGACCGAGATCAAGAGCGTCATCGAGGCGCAGTGGCTGACGCTCGACGACGACGACGGCAACCTGAACAACGGCACGCCGCACTACTTCGACATCGACGCCGGTTTCGTCGAGCAGGGTTTCCCCGGCGTTCCGTTCGTGCCGATCCAGTTCAACTCGCTGACGCAGGTCGCCGACACGACGAACGAGAGCGGTCCTTATGCCGTGCAGGCCTCGGTCAGCTCGATCCTGAGCGGCGGCAGCATCGTCGGGGTCGAGCTCTTCTACCGCGTCGGCTACGCGGGCGCGTTCGCGCAGCTCGCGATGGCTCCGGCGGGTGGCAACCTGTGGACGGCCTCGCTCCCCGGCGTCTCCTCCGGCCAGAAGGTCTTCTACTACGCGCGCGCCACCGACCACGCCGCGAACGTGCAGAGCTTCCCGGCGGGAGGCGCGAGCGACCCGCAGTTCTTCTCGGTCGGCAACGTGCAGACGCTCCTGTGCGACGACTTCGAGAGCGCGGGCCAGTGGGATTCGGGTCCGGGCTCGACCTTCTCCGGCCGCTGGCAGCGTGCGGATCCGCTGGGAACCCTCGCCGGCGCCGCGCAGGCGCAGCCCGAGTTCGACTTCACGCCCGGTGCGGGCACGCAGTGCTACTTCACCGGACAGGGGACGAACCCGAACTCGCCCGAGGAGGCCGACGTCGACGGCGGCGCGTACCTGCTGACCTCGCCGCCGGTCGCGCTCGCCTTCGGCAACGCGGAGGTGCGCTACTCGTACTGGTTCTTCAACGATGACGGGGACGACCGGCTGCTGGTGCAGGCCTCGAGCAACGGGACGAGCTGGACCACGATCAAGACCCACGCGACGTCGAGCTCCTCGTGGCGCGAGGCTCGCGCGGACATCACGTCGTTCCTCGCGCTCGGTCCCACGGTCTACGTGCGCTTCAGCGTGTCGGACGCCCCGAACAACTCGATCACCGAAGCGGCCATCGACGACGTCTGCATCGCGACGCTCGCGCCGAACGGCTGCGCGCAACCCATCGTCTACTGCGCGAGCAAGATCGACGCCGCGTTCTGCGTGCCGCGCATCGGCTACTCGGGCTACGCGCGGGCGACGGGCACGGCGCCGTTCCCGATCACGCTGACGAGCGCGTCGCCCAGCCGCACGGGCCTGCTCTTCTACGGTTTCGGGACGTTCACGGCCCCTTGGCAAGGTGGAGCGTTGTGCGCCCAGCCGCCGCTGCGCCGCACGCCGACGCAGCTCACCAGCGCCGGCGCTGGCTGCACGGGCTCGCTGAGCTTCGACTTCAACGCCTACATCCGCTCGGGCGCTGACGCCGGGCTCTTCGCGGGCCGCACGGTCGCCGCGCAGTACTACTACCGCGACCCCGCCGACCCGTTCGGACTCGGTCTCTCCAACGGCGTGCACTTCACGATCTGTCCGTAAGCGCGCGCACGCCCGCCGACGAGCTCCACCAACAGCCGGGGCCGGCCGTCTCTCGAAGGCGACCGGCCCCGTTCGATGGCGCGTTGCGCGTCAGGGGAGCACGGTGAACTCCAGGCCCGCCGAGAGGTTCGTGGTCTTCACGGCCGGCGGGTCTCTGAACCAACCCTGCGCGTTGACGACCTGACCGACCGAGAAGGGGTTGCCGAGCGCGCCGGGGTTGGAGGAGATGAAGCTCAGCCAGTCGACGGCGAGCGTGCCGTCGCAGGCGCCGGCCGTGCCGCCCGAGGCCTGGGTCGGCGTGCGCTGCGTCGGAGACTTCACGCACAGGAAGCTCGTGCCGCCGACGCCCCAGGCCGCGGCGCTGCGGCCGGAGATGCCGTAGAAGATCAGGCCCTGCTTCTGGCCTTCGACGGAGCCGACGGAGACGGTGAAGCCGGAGCTCGCGGCGAGGCTCGGCGTTCCGAGCGCGCTGATCGACGGCACGCAGCCGTTGGTCGAGGTGCCCGCGGTGCAGTAGACGACCGTCGTGATCGGCACGTCGTGCTGGAGCGTCCAGTTGCGGGCGGAGTTGGTGCTGTTGCCAGTCGCGCTGAAGGCCTTGCCGAGCGCGGCGACCCACTGGGCCGACGAGTTGCGAATGTTGGGGCTCGCCGCGTCGGACACGTCGGTCCAGTCGACGCCGTTGAACTCCCACGTCTTCTTGCTCGCGAGCGAAGTGCCGTGGTTGCCCTGACCGCCGTGGATCACGACCTTGCCCGTGATCGGGTGGTAGTAGGCGCTCGGGGCGCTCAGGCCGGGAGCGGTCGTGCCCGCGACATCGCTCGTCGGCAGCGTGGCCGTCGCGATCGACGACCAGACGTTGCTCGCGACGTCGTAGCGGTACGTGGTCGCGACCGACGGGCCACCGGCGACGGCCGTGCCGCCGAAGTAGATCAGGTCGTGGTTCGCCGAGCGGTACACGAGCGCGCCGTTCTGGACTGCGGGGCCAGTGTTGGTGAGCAGGTTCCAGTTCGTGCCGTCCCAGGCCCACGTCTCGTTGGAGAGGTACGTGGTGCTCCCGCTCGGAACGGTCTTGGCGTTGCCGCCGTGGAACACGACGCCGACGCCGGGAACGTAGGCGGCGCCACCGACGAGCCAGCGGCTGTCGGGCACGGTCGCGGGGAACTTCTGCACCCAGCCGCCGACCGAGTCCCACTCCCACGTCGTCGTGTCGTAAGTGCCCCACACGCCGGCGGCGCCCTGACCGCTGAACACGACGAGCTTGCCGCGCGCGGAGTCCCAGGCCATCACGGCGCCGGCGCGCGGTCCGCAGGCGGTGCCCGTGGCGCTGACCGTCGTCCAGCTGGTGCCGTCGAAAGCCATCAGGTTCGCGTAGGTCGAGGTCGTGGTGCCGTTCTGACCACCGTACAGGTAGAGCACGTTGCCATCGGTCGCGGTGGCGGGGCGTTCGCGCGTGGCGGGGTTGACGGTGAGGGTGAGCTGGGTCCAGGGGGCGACCTGAGCGGTCGCCGAGCTGGCCAGTCCGAGGACGAGGGCCGCGAGCGACGCGGCCTTGAGCGTGAAATTCATGGGGACGAGCTCTGCAAGGGTGAGAGGGAGGCGCGGAGGCTCCCGCGCTTGCTCGGAGCAAGCGCCGAAAGCTGGCTCGCGTTCCGCAGGAGCGCGCATTTCCACGGCGGGACTCCTGCTGGGCCGAACGGAATCGTCGACTCGGGAACGTGGCCGTATCGTGCGGGGACGGGCCGGATCTGGCCCGCTGCCCAACATGGTCGAGACGCTCCTCTTCGCTCCCCAGCGCCTGCGCGAGTTCAGCTCGCGCGTCTTCCAGCACTTCGGCGTGCCCAAGCACGAGGCCGAGCTCGCGGCCGAGGTGCTCTCCGCCGCCGACCTGCGCGGCATCGACTCGCACGGTGTCGCGCGGCTGCACACGTACTTCGACATGCTCGAGCTCGGACGCATCAACCCGCGGCCGAAGCCGAGCATCGTGCGACAGACGGCGAGCACCGCGACGGTCGACGGCGACAACGGCCTCGGGCTCGTCGTCGGTCCGTGGGCCAACGAGCTCGCGATGGAGAAGGCTGCGGCCGTCGGCTCGGGCTGGGTGAGTGTTTGCAACACCAACCATTACGGCATCGCCGGCTACTACCCGCTCAAGGCGCTCGAGCGCGACCTGATCGGCTGGTCGATGACGAACTCGACCAAGCTCGTGGCGCCCTTGTGGGGCGCGGAGCGCATGCTCGGCACCAACCCGATCGCGATCGCGTTCCCCGGCCTCGAGGAGCCGCCGATCGTGATCGACCTCGCGACACCCGCCGTCGCCTACGGCAAGATCGAGATCGCCAAGCGCAAGGGCGAGCGTGTCCCCGAGGGCTGGGCCATCGACCGCGAGGGCCGCATCACCACCGATCCGCAGGGCATGATCGACGGCGGAGCGCTGCTGCCGCTCGGCTCCGATCGCGAGCACGGCGGCCACAAGGGTTATGCGCTTGGGCTTATGGTCGACGTGCTCGTCGCCGTGCTCTCCGGCGCCAACTGGGGCCCCTTCACGCCGCCCTTCGCGCTGCGCCAGGAAGTCCCCGCGCGCTCCGTCGGCAAGGGCATCGGCCACTTCTTCGGCGCGATGCAGATCGCGGGTTTCATCGATCCCACCGAGTTCAAGCGCCAGATCGACGACCTG
The DNA here is from genome assembly GCA_013360535.1 of Planctomycetaceae bacterium. Classification (GTDB taxonomy): domain Bacteria; phylum Planctomycetota; class UBA1135; order UBA1135; genus F1-120-MAGs118. The sequence goes on along the minus strand of JABWBL010000001.1, from coordinate 19,117 downwards.
ATCCGCACCTTCCGCGCGACCAAGCCCGCTCCCGGCACCCACGGCCCGCTGATCCCCGGCGACCCCGAGCGCGACGCCGAACGCGAGCGCTCCGCCCACGGCATCCCGCTCGTCCTCCCGGTCGTCGAGGACCTGCGCGACATCGCGAACCGCACGGGCATTCCGCTCGAGTGACTCGCGCGCGGCGGCGGGGGGGGACTTCTGGAAGACCGACCCTGTCGGAGGGACGCGGCTGAACCTGCTCGGGGTCCAGGTACTTGCAGGACCTGCTGCCGGACGAGTGGGGCCCGGACGCCGTTCTGCCTCCTCAGGGCGAGCGTTTTCCAAGGCGGAAGCGCAGTGGATTGAATTACTCAGTGTATTGAGTAAAATTACTCAACATGCTGAGTGAATCCGAAGACACCGCGTTCGAGCGGGCGCAGGCTGGAGTGCTCGCGGGTCGGCTGCAGGAGCGGCGCAGGTTCCTGCAGGTGGTCGCGGGTCCAAGGCAAGTCGGCAAGACGACCCTCGTGCAGCAGGTGCTCGCGAGGGGAGATGCCCCGCACTTGTACGCTTCCGCTGACGAGCCCGAGTCGCATGGGCAAGCGTGGCTCGAGACGAACTGGGAGCGTTCGCGCCTGTTGGCCAAGGAGGCCGGCAAGTCGGGCGCGGTGCTCGCGCTGGACGAGATTCAGAAGCTCCCTCAGTGGTCCGAAACCGTCAAGCGGTTGTGGGACGAGGACACTCGACGCCGCATTCCCCTGCGCGTGGTGCTCTTGGGCTCGGCTCCGCTGCTGCTGCAGCGTGGGCTCTCGGAGAGCCTCGCCGGGCGCTTCGAGATCCTGCACCTCCCGCATTGGTCGTGGACCGAGATGAAATCCGCGTTCGGCTTCTCGCTCGATCAATACCTCTTCTTCGGTGGTTACCCAGGTGGTGCTGCGCTCATCGCGGAGCACGGCCGATGGCGCAGCTACATCCTCGACTCGCTCGTGGAAACGACAGTCTCGCGCGACATCCTGCTCCTGACGCGAGTCGACAAGCCCGCGCTGTTGCGGCGGCTGTTCGAGCTTGGATGCCGATATTCGGGCCAGATCCTCTCCTACACGAAGATGCTCGGCCAGCTCCACGATGCGGGCAACACCACGACTCTCGCGCACTATCTCGAGCTGCTGACCGCATCGGGAATGCTCACGGGTCTGCAGAAATTCTCCGGCTCCGTCGTTCGCTCCCGGGCGTCCATCCCGAAATTGCAGGTGCTCAACACGGCCTTCATGAGCTCCCAAGCGGGACTGACGATGCCCGAGGCGCACGCGGACCGTGATCATTGGGGGCGACTGACGGAGTCCGCGATTGGAGCGCACCTTGCGAACGCGGCCCTTGCCGGTGAGTGCGAGCTCACGTACTGGCGCGAAGGTGACGCCGAAGTCGATTTCGTCCTGAAGCGCGGTCGCACCGTGGTCGCGATCGAGGTGAAGAGCGGACGGGCTTCGCTCGCGCACTCGGGACTTGCCCGGTTCCGCGAGGAGTTCCGACCCAAGCTCACCCTGCTGGTCGGTGGAGATGGGATTCCCGTCGGCGAGTTCCTCGCGCGGCCAGTGAACGAGTGGCTGCAGGCCTGAGCACAGCCTCTCGCCACCCCAAGTGCGGGGACGCTACGCTCGCGGCGAGAACGAGAGGGAACGAACCTATGGCGAGCGAGCGGCGGTGGGTGGTGTGGGTGGCGGCGGCGGGGTTGGTGGCGTGCAGGAGCGAGCCCGAGGGCACGTACCGCGGGCCGGAAGCGGTCGTGCCGCCGGGAAGCAGCGTGGAAAAGAGTGGCGCGAGCCCGAAATCCGCGCCGCCGGCGAGTCAGGACGAGCGCATGGCGTGGTGGCGCGAGGCGCGCTTCGGCATGTTCATCCACTGGGGCCTGTACGCGATTCCTGCTGGAAAATGGGGGGATCGCACGGGCCATGGCGAGTGGATCCGCGAGACGGCGCACATTCCGCTCGAGGAGTACGAGCGTTTCCTGCCGCAGTTCAATCCGGTGCTGTTCGACGCCGACGCGTGGGCGCGCATGGCCGCGGATGCGGGGATGAAGTACCTCGTCATCACGAGCAAGCACCACGATGGCTTCGCGTTGTACGACTCAGCGTTGAGCGACTGGGACGTCGGCGCGACGCCGTTCGGGCGCGACATCCTGGGCGAGCTCAAGGCCGCCTGTGATCGCCATGGCGTGCGCTTCGCGACCTACCACTCGATCATGGACTGGCACCATCCCGACTACCTGCCGCGACGCGGGTGGGAGACGCGCTCGACCGACGGCGCGGATTTCGAGCGCTTCCGTGAGTACCTGAAGGCCCAAGTGAGCGAGATCACGCGGCGCTACAAACCCGCGGTGATGTGGTTCGACGGCGAGTGGGAGAGCACGTGGTCGCACGAGTACGGGGTCGAGCTCTTCAAGCTCTGCCGAGAGCTCGACCCGTGGATGCTCGTCAACAACCGCGTCGACGTGCATCGCGGCGGAATGGCGGGTTTTTCGCAGTCGGACGAGGCCGTCGGCGACTTCGGCACGCCCGAGCAGGAGATCCCGGCGACCGGCATGGCCGGCGTCGACTGGGAAACCTGCATGACGATGAACGACCACTGGGGGTTCAACGCCGCGGACACGAACTGGAAGAGCTCGCGCGACTGCATCCGCATGCTCGTCGACGTCGCGTCGAAGGGTGGCAACTACCTGCTCAACGTCGGGCCGCGCGCGGATGGCACGTTCCCGCCGGAAGCGATCGAACGGCTGGCGGCGATCGGTGCGTGGATGAAGAAGCACGCGAGCGCGATCCACGGCACGAGCGCGAGCCCGTTCGAGGCGCTCGAGTGGGGCCGCGTGACGTTCAAGCGCGAGGGTGACGACACCGTGCTCTTCCTGCACGTGTTCGAGCGCCCGAAGTCGGGCGAGATCGTGCTTCCGGGACTGGGCAATGACCCGCTTGCGGCGGGTTTTCTTGCGGGGCCGCGCCAGCTGCTCGGCGTGCGCCGCAAGGGCGCGGACCTCGCGGTCGAGTTGCCGGCAAACCTGCCGGACGTCGACTGCACCGTCGTGACGTTGCGTGTCGCGGGCGCGCCGGTCGTGTACCGCGCGCCGGAAATCACTGCGGAAGCCGGCGAATTCGTCACGAAGCTCGCGGTCGGACTCAAGAGCGCCTCGAACGGACTCGAGCTGCGCTACACACTCGACGGAAGTGAACCCGGTCCGGCTTCGACGCCCTGGAGCGGCCCGCTTGAGCTCGAGACGACGACCACGCTGCGTGTGCGCGGCTTCCACCAGGGGCGCGGCGTGACGAGCGCCGTCGAGCGCACGTTCACGCGCGTCACGCCGCGACCCGCGGTCGATGCGACGGGCGCACAGGCGGGCCTGCGCAAGCAGACTTACGTCGGCAACTGGGACGCGCTGCCGGATTTCGCGACGCTGGAGCCGCGCGAGACGGGCATCGCGAGCTCCGTCGGGCCCGCGCCGCGCGAGGAACACGTCGGCGTGCGCTACTCCGGACTGCTCACGGTGCCCACGGACGAGCTGTACGTGTTTGCGCTCGCGAGCGACGACGGTAGTCGCCTGTGGATCGATGGCGAGCTCGTCGTCGACAACGATGGCCTGCACGGCACGGTCGAGAAGCGAGGAACGATCGCGCTGGCTGCCGGCGCCCACGCGCTGCGTGTCGAGTGGATCAACAAGACCGGCGGCGCCGAGCTCTCGCTGCGCATGTCGCCCGTCGGCAAGTCGCCCGCGCCGCTTCCGGAGGGCGTGTTCTCGCACCTGCCGTGAACGCTGCATCCGGAGCCAGGATTACGGCGTAGTCGTCGTCGGCTCATGCGAGAGTTTCTCCGCCGCCTGAGGTCGTTCGGTCCGGCGCGTGGTGAGCGTCGCTGGGTCTACGTGCCCTATGACCAGCTGAGCGATCGTGCGGGGCCGCTCGCGCGCGCGGCACCGAGCGAACTCGGCCTCGTGCTCGTCGAAAGCCCGTGGAAGGCGGCGCGGCGGCCGTACCACCGCCAGAAGCTCGCGCTGATCCTCGCGAACCAGCGGCACTTCGCGCTCGAGCAGGCCGCGCGCGGCGTCGTGGTGCGCTACGTCGTGCGAGACGGGCCGTACCACGAGGCGCTCGAGCAGCTCGCGAGCGAGCTCGGGACGCTCGACGTGATGGAACCGGCCGAACGCGAGCTGCGCGAGGATCTGCGGCCGCTTGTCGAGAGCGGAAAGTTGCGCGTCGTCCCGCACGAAGGCTGGCTCACGACGCGGGACGATTTCCTCGCCGGAGCGGGCGCAAGCGCGCCGTGGCGCATGGACGCGTTCTACCGGCACGTCCGGCGCACGAGCGGCATCCTGATGGAGCGTGGCAAGCCGGTCGGCGGCAAGTGGAGCTTCGACACGGAGAACCGCAAGCCGTGGAAGGGCGATCCTCCCGCGCCGCCGCCGCCGCGTTTCGAGCCCGATGCGGTCACACGCGAGGTGGGGGAGCTGATCGAGAGCCGTTTCCCATCGCACCCAGGCACGCTCGACCTCGCGGCGTTGCCTGCGACGCGCGAGGACGCGCAAGCGTTGCTTGCGTGGGCCGTCGAACACGCGCTGCCTCACTTCGGGCCATTCGAGGACGCGATGAGCGTGCGCTCGAGCGGCCTGTTCCACACGCGCCTCTCGCCGCTGATCAACCTGCGTCGGCTGCTGCCGCGCGAGGTGCTCGATGCGGCCTTGCGCGCGCCGATCGACCTCGCGAGCCAGGAAGGCTTCGTGCGCCAGCTCTTGGGCTGGCGTGAATTCGTGCGGCACGTGCACAGCGAAACCGACGGATTTCGCACGCTCGAGCGCGACGCGCGTCCGAGCGTGCTCGGCGCCCATCGAGCGCTGCCTCCCGCATTCTGGGGCACGCGTTCTGGCCTGCACTGCCTCGACACCGTCGTCGCCGACGTGTGGCGCGAGGGCTGGACGCACCACATCACGCGCCTGATGGTGCTCTCCAACCTCGCCACGCTGCTCGACATCGAGCCACGCGAGATCACCGACTGGTTCTGGGTCGCGTACATCGACGCCTTCGACTGGGTCGTCGAACCGAACGTGCTCGCGATGGGCACGTACGGCGTCGGCGGACTGATGACGACCAAACCCTACGTGTCCGGCGCCGCCTACCTCGCGCGCATGAGCGACTACTGCAAGGGTTGCCGCTTTGACCCCGCGAGCACGTGCCCGATCACGCCGCTGTACTGGGCCTTTCTGGCGCGAAATGCGGCGAAACTCGAACAAAGCGCGCGCATGGACATGCCGTTGCGGTCGGTCGCGAAGCGCACGGAAGCGCAGCGCGCCCGCGACGCCGAGGTGTTCGAGCGGGTGAGCTCGACCCTCGCGTCGGGGCGCGCCATCGAACCGGCCTAGCTCAGGGCAGCATCACCGTGTCGATCACGTGAATGACGCCATTGGCGGCGAGCACGTCGGTCGCGACGATCTTCGCGTCGGCGATGTGCGCGCCGGAGCCGTCGACGCGGATCGCGGCATGCTTGCCGTTGAGCGTCGCGACTTCCTTCAGCGTGACGACGTCCTTGGCGAGGTGGCGGCCCGCGACGACGTGGTACTTGAGCACCGCCGCGAGCTTCTCCTTGTTCTCGGGCTTGAGCAGGCTCTCGACCGTGCCCGCGGGCAGCTTGGCGAAGGCCTCGTCGGACGGCGCGAACACGGTCAGCGGCTCCTTGCCGGAGAGCGCATCGACGAGGCCGGCGGCCTGCGCGGCGGCGAGCAGCGTCTTGAACGTGCCGGCGGCCTTCGCGGTCTCGACGAGGTTCTTGCGGGGCAGCAGCACCGTGTCGATCACGTGGATCACGCCGTTCGAGCAGGCGATGTCCGCGGCCGTCACGGTCGCGCCATCGATGCGCAGCACCGTCTTGCCGTCGGCGATGTCGAGCTTCTCGACGCGCAGGGCCTGACCGAGCACCGTCTGCGCGAAATCGACCTTCATCGCCGCGGCGCTCGTGACCTCGGCGGGCACCACGTGGTAGGTGAGGATGTCGACGAGCTGTTGGCGGTTCTCGGGCTTGAGCAGGCTCTCGAGCGTGCCCTTCGGCAGCTTCGCGAAGGCTTCGTCGCTGGGCGCGAAGACCGTGAACGGGCCCTTGCCCTTGAGCGTGTCGACGAGGCCCGCAGCCTGCACAGCGGCGACGAGCGTCTGGAACGAGCCCGCGCCGATGGCGGTGGCGACGATGTCCTGCTTCTGACCGTGGGTCGCGGCGAGCGTTTGCGTCGAGCACGTGTCGCCGGCGAGTGCCGAAGCGGGAATGAGGGCGGAGAGCGCGACGAGCGAGGAGGCAACGAGGAACTTCATGGAGCGTTCGTTTCCGCGTCCGCGAGTGCGGACGCAACTGAACTTGGCCGCGCGCCCCGGAGTGCCGCGATTGCGGCAACGGACTCTTCCGCGGCGGGCTGGCGCGGATCGGTCCGCGCCGCGCGCGCAAGCGGATGCAGCGATTTTCCCGCTGTTTTCGTCGTCCGAATCGACCGTGCGCGGTTCGGGCCCGTCCGCGCCGAGTCGGTCGATTTCCGCGACGACGGCGCGCCGCATCCTCTGAATCCGCTTGTTCCCGGCCTGCGTAGACCCATCGTCCAACTGAACCTCGATCCTCGGAGTCCTCGCTTGTCCGCCCACCTCCCTCACCTCGCTCGCCGCCTGCCCGTCTTTGATGCCGAGCCCGCGAGTGAACTCGAGCTCGCCACCGGCGTCGATCAGGAGCGCATCGAACGCGCGGTGCGCGAGATCCTCGTCGCCATCGGAGAGGACCCCGATCGCGAGGGCCTGCGCGAGACGCCGCAGCGCGCGGCGCGGGCCTGGCGCGACCTGACTGCGGGTGCGCGCGACACCGCCGAGCGCCACCTCGGCAAGCAGTTCGAGCACCGCACGACCGGCGGCCACGACCTCGTCGCCGTGCGCGACGTCGAGTTTCACAGCCTGTGCGAGCACCACCTGCTGCCGTTCTTCGGGCGCGCGCACGTCGCGTACCTGCCGGCGAAGGATCGTGTGTGCGGGCTCTCGAAGGTCGCGCGCACGGTCGACGTCTTCGCGCGCCGCCTGCAGATGCAGGAACGCCTCACCTCGCAGATCGCCGACGCCATCGTCGAGCACCTCGATCCGCTCGGCGTCGCCGTGATCCTCGAGGGTGAGCACATGTGCATGCGCATGCGCGGCGCCTCGAAGAGTGAGTCCGACATGCTCACGACCGCCTTCCGCGGCCTGTACGAGACCGACCGCTCCGCCCGCGCGGAAGTCGTGCAGCTCCTTCTCGGCGGTCGTTCGAGGACCTAACGTCTCCCCGTGAACTCACGCGGCTGGCAACGCACGACGCTCGTCCTCGCGGGGCTCTACAACCTCGCATGGGGTGCGCTCGTGGTGTTCGCGCCGCGGGCGACGCTCGAGTGGCTCGGTCTCGCGGTGACGACGACGCTCGAGGAGCAGCTCTGGGGCTGCATCGGAATGTTCGTGCTCGTGTGGGGCATCGGCTACCTCGCCGCCGCGCGTGATCCGCTGCGCCACTGGCCGATCGTGCTCGTCGGACTGCTCGGCAAGGTCTTCGGTCCGATCGGCTTCGCGCTCGCGCTGTCGCAAGACCTGCTGCCGCTCTCGATGGGCAAGACGCTCCTCACCAACGACCTCGTGTGGTGGATCCCGTTCGGGTGGATCCTGTTCGATGCGCGCCGGGCCGCGCGGGAGCGACAGTCGTGACGGAGCTGCGCCAGGCGCTCGAGGAGGCCCGTACGCAGTCGGGCGAGACGCTGGCGGCGCTGAGCGACGCCCAGCCGCGGCTCGTCGTGCTGCTGCGGCATTTCGGCTGAACGTTCTGCCGCGAGGCGGTGAGCGACCTCCGTGCGAGGCGCAAGGAAATCGAGGCCGCCGGGGTGGGCATCGTGCTCGTGCACCTCGCGAGCGAGCCCGAGGCCACCGAGTTCCTCGGTGCTCACGGCCTCGCGGACCTGCCGCGCATCTCCGACCCCGAGAAACGTCTGTACGGCGCGTTGAATCTGCCGCGCGGCACGTTGCGAACTCTCTTCGGCCCCCGCGTCTGGTTGCGGGGATTCCTTGCGGGCGCGCCTCGCTGGCTCGGCGGCGCTGGGCTGGGCGTGGGACGGCCGCAGGGAGATCCGCTCCAGATGCCCGGCACCTTCGTGATCCACCGCGGTCGCATCGTGCGCGAGCACCGCCACCGCGACGTCGCGGACCGTCCCGACTACTGCACTCTCGCCCGCGGCGCCTGCGCGGGCTCCCAAGACACCCGATGAAGCTCCTGCACCTGCCTGTCTACGGCCTGTGGCTTGTCGCCACGGCCTGCAGCTCGACGAACCACGCGATCGAGGACGCCGAGACGAACTCGGATGCCGGCGCTCCACTCGCTCCTCTGGCGGTCGGTGTCGAGCGCGTCGGCGGCGACCTCGAGGCGCGTGTCGAGCTGCTCGCCGGCCGCGGCGTCGACGGCGCCGACGTCTACCGCTTCGGGCCGTGCAGCGTGACGACCGCGCTGCCGCAGGATTATCCGCCGCCGACACCCCCGGGCGCGTTCGAGATCAAGCGCTACCCGCGCGCGCGACGTGCCGAGGTCACCGGCGACTCGAACCCGAATTTCGGCATGTTCTTCGGCTTCTGGCCGCTCTTCCAGCACATCAAGCGCAACGAGATCGCGATGACCTCGCCGGTCGAGATGGACTACGACGGCTTCGACAACCGCGGGCGGCTCTCGACCGTCGGCTGGACGATGTCGTTCCTCTATCGCGAGCCGTCGATGGGCAGCATCGGCAAGGACGGCGACGTCGCGGTCGAGGACCGTGAGCCCGTCACCGTGCTCTCGAAGGGCTGCAAGGGCCCGTACCTGTTCGAGCGCGCCGACGAGACCGCGCGCGAGCTCGCGGCGTGGCTCGCGACGAACGACACGTGGGAAGCCGCCGGTGCGCCGCGTGGCCTCTTCTACAACGGCCCGGACCAGTCGAATGACGACAAGTGGTCCGAGATCCAGGTGCCCGTGCGTCGCCGCACGAAGTGAGCTCCGTGGAAGCGGTCGAGCTGCTCCCGTACGCGCACGTCGCGGCGACGGGCATGATGGTCGGCGTGATCTGGTTCTGCCAGCTCGTGCACTATCCGCTACTCGCGCTGGTGAGCGAGCGAAGCTGGGGCGCCTACGAGATCGCGCACTGCAATCGCATCACGGCGATCGTCGGGCCCGCGATGGGGGTCGAGCTCGTGTCGGCCGCCGCTCTGTGCGTGCCGGGCATCTGGTGGGACGAAGTTCCGTGGACCGCGTGGGCGAACCTCGCGTTGCTTGGGCTCATCTGGGCGAGCACCGCGTTCCTGCAGGTTCCGTTGCATTCACGCCTCGGCGCCGGACGCGACGAAACCGCGTTGCGCAAGCTCGTGGCGACGAACTGGATCCGCACGCTCGCCTGGACCGCCCGCCTGCCGCTCGCGCTCGTGCTCCTGACGTCGGCGAAGCCGCTGTGATCGCGGACTGTCGGGCGAGGCGCTAGCCTTTGGCGCCATGCTCCTCGCCGCCCTCCTGATCGCTGTCCTTCCGTCCAACGACAAGTCCAAGGCGGATCCCGAAATCACTCGCGCCGACATCGAGCGCACGATCGCGTTCCTCGCTTCCGACGAGCTCGAGGGGCGCGCGACCGGAAGCCCCGGCGCAGAGAAGGCCGGCAAGTTCCTCGCCGACGCGCTCTCCAAGGCGGGTGTGAAGCCGGGCGGTGACGACGGGACCTTCCTGCAGAAGATGCCGATGACGCGCACGACGTTCCGCGAGGTGCCGCGGCTCAGCGTGTGGACTGCCGACGGGAAAGAGCGCGAGTGCGTCGCCGGCGTCGACTTCGACTGGATGGGCGGCGCGCCGAGCACCAAGCGCTTGCGCGCGCGCGTCGTGACGAAGGACGAGGAGATGCTCGGCTTCAAGGACGACGAGGTCGCGCTGTTCCTCGACGGCACGATGACGGACCGGCGGCGCTGGCTCAATCCGACGGGAGGCGTCGGGTTCGGGCTCGTGATCGCGCCCGGCAACGAGAAGCCGGGAACCAAGGTCGTCGACCAACCGCCGCGTGAAGAGCGGCGTTCGGGCAAGCCCGAAGAACAGCCTGCGGGGCAGCTGCGCGTGCACGGCGAGGTGCTCAAGCTCCTGCGCGCTGGCGAGATCAAGGCCGTGCGCGTGCATTGCAGCGTCGAGCGCGTCGAGGTGCCGGCGTTCAACGTCGTCGGCGTCCTCCGTGGCGTCGGAACGAAAGAGATTCCTGCGCTCGCCGACGAGGCGATCGTGTTCAGCGCGCACTACGACCACATCGGAATGGCCAGCGAGGCACGGGCCGTGGCGGGCGATCGCGTGTTCAACGGTGCGGACGACGACGCGTCGGGCTGTGCGGCGGTGGTCGAGCTCGCGGAGGCGCTCGCGGCGGCGGAAAAGCCCGTGCGCACGCTCGTGTTCCTGCTCGCGACGGGCGAGGAGATCGGGCTCGTCGGCACCGAGTGGTACATCGCGCACCCGCTCGTGCCGCTCGAGAAGACGGTCTGCAACCTCAACTACGAGATGATCGGACGCCCCGACTCGATGGTCGGCGGTGCCGGCAAGCTGTGGCTGACGGGCGACGAGCGCTCGAACCTCGGCGAGGAATTTCGCGCGCTGGGTGTGCCGGTCGTCGCCGACCCGCGCCTCGGGCAGCGCTTCTTCGAGCGTTCCGACAACTACGCCTTCGCGCGCCGCGGCGTCGTCGCGCAGACGCTCTCGACCTACGAGCCCGAGGTCCACAAGGACTACCACGGCGTCGACGACGAGCTCGAGAAGCTCGACCTCGACCACATGGCGCAGGCCGTGCGCGCCTCGCTGCCCGCGGTGAACGCGCTCGCCAGCGGCAAGCTCACGCCGGAATGGAAGCCCGGCGGCGACCCGTCGAAGCCGCAGCCCGGCAAGCGCTGAACGCGGGTTTCAGGGCGCGAACGTCACGACGCGTGCGCTCGAGACGTTGGTGAGTTGCCCGCAGGGGCCGTTGGTGTCGCGGTACCAGGTCTGGAAGCCGAGCGTGCGACCGGCGAGAAACTGGTTGGGCGAGGCGAGGTGCGTGAGCGACCAGTTCGCGAGCCCCGGGCCTTCGGTCAGCACGCCCGTCGCACCGCTGTTGCGAATCGGAAAGCGCGAGAGCGGTCCTGTGAGGCAGCGCAGGCCGTCGCCGAAGGGCACGCCGTTGATGACGTTGGGGCTCACGAACATCAGGCAGCTCTGGTTGCGCGGCATCGCGAGCGTGGTGAGCAGCAGATCGTCGGCGGAGATGCTCGCACTGCCGGTGGCGACGAGCACCGCGCCTTCGCGCGTCGAGTTGCGGCAGCCGACGACGGGACCGCGCGCGTTGCCGCACGGGCAGGTGCCGGTCGAGCCGTCGCCGGAGCAGGTCGCCGTGCCGACGAACGCGGGGTACGACGTGCCGAGCGACATCGCGCGGTTGTCGGCGAGCATGAAGTACATGTGCATGCCGCGCTGCCACCAGAACGTGCCCGAGGTGCCGTTGGTGCCCTGCGCCCAGCGCCAGCTCGCGTACGAGTAGGGCGTGCGGCCGACAACCGACAGGAAGTAGCGCGTGTTCGCGGCGACGAAGACGGGAGTCGCGAGCTGCGCCTCGAAGCGGAACAGGCTGCCGACCGGAGTGGTCGTGAAGCCCGTCACGAGCTCCTCACTGATCGGTCCGCTGCCCGCGGCGACGATGTCGGGCTGCACGGCGATCGTGCCGGGATCCTGATGGAAGAACGAGATCTGGAAGCCCAGCGGCGGCGCCGCTTCGCCGATCCAGCGCACGTGCGTGATCACCTGACTTTGCGGGAGCGTGAAGTCCTCCCACGCGATCGAGTCGTTGTCCGAATCGTTCTGGCCTGTCGGGTCGATCCACAGCTGCGACTGGCGCAAGGTGCCGCCGTTCGGGCTGAGCGGCCGGTCGTAGAACCAAGCCTGCGCGTGGGCGGAGGCGGCGAGGGCGAGGGTGAGGAAGGGCGCGAGAAGTCGTTGGAATTGCAATGAAGTTGCGGGGGAGCGGCGGAGGGCGAGCGCTCCCAACCTAGGCGACCCAGTTCCGTTCCGCATTGGGCTCAGTGCGTAGGAACAAGCGCCTGCGGAACGCCGTCGGGGCGACCCGGGCAGCGACTTGGGGGCGGGAAGGTCCGCGCGGCGGGCTCCCGCGGCTTCCCGGATCGCTCACTTCACCTTGACGGTGCAGTAGCGGATCGCGACCTGCGGGATCGTCACGTCCGGCGCCGCGTACATGACTCGCACCGTCAGCTTGCGCGGCACGTCGGCCGGGTCGGTGGCGCACAGCGGCCGCGCGTCCTCCTCCTGGTCGATCGCGATCACCTCGCCGTCGAGCACGAGTGCCATGTCGATGTCCTCGCCGTTGGGAGCGACCGCGGCGAGCACCGGCAGGTGGCCGGCGGGAACGTCGATCTGGAACTCGATCCCGTCGGTGAGCGCGACGACGTCCTCGAGCACTGTCGTGCCCGTGACTCCGGCGGTGTTCCACACTGCGGCTAGCGCCTCGTCGAGCATCGCGGAGAGTTCCGCGGCGGAATGCTCGGCACCGACGTCCTCGCCCTCGCGCAACAGCGCCGGCTTGGGGCCCGAGAAGTGCAGCGCGTTGACCTCGATCGCCGCACCTTCAGGAGTGCCCGCGGGAACGCGCAGCTGCAGCTCGAGCACTCCCGCATGCGGCGCCGTCACGATCACGATCGGCACGTTGTCGGGCGTCTCGTCGGAGCCGAGGATCTCGCCGTCGAGGAACACCGCGAGGTCGATGTCGTAGCCGTCGGTCGACGTCGCCGAGAACATCACCGACGACTCCGGGCTCGCCGCGAAGCGCCACGACAGCGTCTGGCCGGTCTCTCCCGTCCACGAGATCGAACGCGTGAAGAACGGCCCCGACTCGTCCTGCAGGGTTCCGGTGATGAGCTGCGGCTCGTAGCGGTACACGTGCACGCTGCACTGCGTGTCGCGCAGCAACACCTCGGAGGCGTGGATCTCGAGCTGCACGGTCTGCTTCGTGTCGTAGGGGCCGAGCCAGATCACGGGGAAGTAGTCCGGCGCGACGTCGGAGCCGAGCACCGAGCCATCGGCCTTGATCGTCACCTGCGTGTCGATGTTCGAGCCGTCGTGCGCGGCCGCGAGGAAACCGTAGCGCTGGCCGGCCTCGACCGTCACGGGGATGCGTGTCGGCTCGCGCTGCGCGACCGTCACTTCCTTGCGCAGCACGCGCTGGCCGGGCTCGAGGTGGGCGATGCCATCCTGCTGCGCCTGCGCCGAGGCCATCTGCTCGAGCAGCTCGTCCGGCGGCAGGAGCAGCCCCGCGAGCCGCTCGCACCACACGGCGTCGCGCGCCGCCTGCACGGCCGCGAAGTCGTCCTGCAGCAGCTCGCGCGCGAGGTCGACGCGCTGGCCGTAGGCAAAGCCGAAGCTCGTGCGCTCGCCATTGACCGAAAGGTTGTTTTCCGCCGCGGAAATCAGGCCGATCACCTCGCCCGCCGCATTGAGGATCGGGCTGCCGCTCGCACCGCCGACGACCGGGCCGCAGTAGTGGATCAGGTAGCTGTCCTTCCACGGCACGCGCTGGAAGAAGAAGTCGGTCTTCGCGGTGATGTAGCCGGGCACCGCGTGCAGCGTCGGGAAGCCCGAGATGTTCTCGTACGGGAAGCCGAGGTACACGACGGACTCGGAAAGCCCCGGCTGCGACTTCGAGGGATCGGAGAGCACGAGCGGCGGCGCGGTCTCGCCCGCTGCGACCTCGACCGTCGCGACGTCGGCGATCGGGATGAAGTTCATCGAGCGCGCGGCGGTCGGGTCGGAGTCGTGGCGCACGATCACGCGCTTGAGCCGCGCGTTCCACGGCACGTACGCGGGGTGGATGCGGATCGAGCCGGGGCTGAGCGCGAGCTCGTCGCGATCGCTCCAGGAGCGCCGCGCGACGATGCGGTTGCCGATCGAGGCCTCGAGCAGCGACTCGGCCACGTGGGCGTTCGTCGCGAGCTTGCCCTCGGCGATCACCCACGCGGTGCCGACGAACTGGAACACCTCGGGTCCCGTGCCGTTGCGGCGCACGACGCCGACCATGTAGACCGAGTCGATCGAGCGCTCGATCACGGCCTTGAACTCCGGGGAGGTCTGGGCGCGGGACGTGGGCAGGAAGCTCGCGAGCAACGCGAGCGCGACGAGGAGTCGGCGCATGGTCGTTCGCCCGCGAGGGTTGCGGGCGTGGCGAAGGGGGGCGGGGAGGTAGGAGCGCGAGCCTAGGCGTGCGCTTTCGCAGCGTCCATACGGCCCGTTTCAGCGGTCGATGTCGACCGTGAGCACGCCCGCGCAGGAGGAAAGTTCGTCCAGGAGCGGCGCGAGGTCGCGCTCGGAGGCCAGCACGACGTCGTAGTGCCGGTCCTGCTCGATCCCGCCGCGGCGCGCCCCGGCGCCCGTGCACTGGAAGCGCCGCGTGCGGGTCGTGAAGGCGCGCTCGACATCCTTCCAGCCCTGGAAAGCGCTTCCGGTGCGCACGGTGATGCGGTGCGCGCTGGCGGTCGAGTGCATCGCCGCGACCGCGACGACCGGGATCGCGAGCAGCGGCAACCACAGGTATCCGGCGCCGACCGCGAGGCCGATGGCGACGGCGAACACGACGAAGGCCGTGTCGCGCGTGTCCTCGACGACGGTGCGGAAGCGGACGATCGAGAGCGCGCCGACGATGCTGAAGGCGCGCGCGACGTTGTCGCCGACGACCATCGTGGTCAGCGCGAGCAGCACGCACAGCATCACGAGCGTGCCGGCGAGCGCGCCATCGGGCTGGCGACCGATGCGCTCGCGCGTCAGGCGGTGCACGAGCGCGACGATGATGCCGAGCGCGAGCGCGAGCACGAGCCGCAGGAAGACGGTCGCGAGGTCGAGTTGCGTGTCGCTGTCGAAGGCGGTCCCGAAGGTGTCGAGCATGGTTCAGCGCAGTCGCGTGAGTCGCAGGGAATCGGCGGGAACGCGGAGCGAGCCGGCCTTGGCGCGCAGCTCGAGCACGAGCTCGACGTCCGCGGTCTCGTGCTCGATCTCGAACTCGAACGTCAGGTCGCGGCGCCCGCTGCCGGAGTGCGCCTCGTCGGCGATCGCGCCCGAGATGCGCAGCGAGACGCCGCCCTTCGGCTGGCCTTCCTCGTCGAGCGCCTCGACGTTCGCGAAGTGCGCGTTCGCCTGCAGGCGGTAGCGGCCGCGGTCGAGCAGGAGCCCACGCCGGAACCCCGCGACGCAGCGCGCGCTCGCGCCGCACCCGACGATCAGCCATTCGTGACCGTCGTCGGGCTCGCGCTCGACGCGCGCATCGTCGACTTCCGAGTGCGCACGCCAGTTCTTGATCTCGACCGCGACGCCGGGCTTGAGCACGAGCGGCTTGGGCTCGGGCGCCGCGATCTCGCTCTCGAGGAACGTGTGGCGCTCGGCGATGCGCTGCAGCAGCTCGCGGTAGCGCTCTTCCTGGACGCGCGCGGCTTCCTTGTCCCACTTCGCGAAGGCCGACTGGAGGCGCGCCTGCACCGGCTCGAGCTTGCGCGCGAGCGCCTTGGGATCGATGCGCGGCAGCTGCTCCTTGAGCTCGCGCCGGTAGAGCTTGCGCCACTCGGGGCGCTTCATCACCGACGACGACAGCAACGGGAACGGCATGTCGAGCACGCTCGCCGCCGGATCGCCGAACAGCTGGTCCATGCCGTGCGGCAGGAAGCGCGCCTTTCCGCCGCGCGGAACGAACAGGCGGTAGTTGTTGGCGTTGATCGTGTAGCCGTCCCAGTGGCCGAGCAGCTCCTCGAGCGCCATGAAGCGCACGAACGGCGCGAGCTCGACCAGCGGCTCGAGCTTTGCCCAGCGCACGGTCATGTCGGCCTCGTGGCAGGCCTCGCGCAGCGCCGCAAGGTCGCTCCTGTCCTTCGGGCCGCCGCTGACGTCGCGCTCGAGCTCCGCGTCGACGTCCTGACAGAAACCGCCGTCGTACAGGTTGCCCTTGGTGCCACCGAACCAGCGCGCGAGGAAGCGCTCGTCCACACCTTCCTTCAGCACGTACAGGCCGAGCTTGCGGTCGTTGAGCTTCACGAGCGCGTGCCCGACCCGCGGCGCCGGATCGCCGGCCGAGCGGAACACCTCGGAACCGAGCCACTCGCACAGGCGCGATTCATCCTGCACGGAGTTGTTCAGGTGGAACTTCTCCAGTCCGTGCAGCCGTTCCTTGCCGTCGAACTTGTCGAGGCGCACGGTGAAGGCCGGCAGGTCGTCGTACTCGCGGAAGCTGCCCGCGGCGCCCTTGAGCTTCACGCCCCCGGTGCCGAGCTTCTTGCCGTCGACCCACAGCTCGAACTGCGCGTACTCGCGCGGCGCCGAACGCAGCGCGCTCTCGCTCTCGAGCGGCACGACGAGCCGCAGCTCGTGGATCGGGCCCTTGTCGAAGAACGGCTCGGCCTCGTCCTTGGCCGGCTTCTGCGCCAGCGCCGACGCCGGCACGACGATCGCGAGCGCGACCGCGAGCCGGCGAATCGGCGCGGAAAACCGCACGAATCGGCTCAGAACGGCTTGAAGTAGACGCAGTACACGGCGGCGACCACCGCGACCATCGAGATCACCGCGAGCAGGCCGATCATCGTCGGCTTGCGGAACGCGATGCCCGACACGGCCGAGAGCGCGAGCCACGCCACGACCTTCACGATCAGCCAGCCCGGGAAGCCGTCGATGCCGAGCTTGGCGTGCAGGCCGAAGCCCGCGATCACCATCACGAGGCTCGCGATGCCGCCGACCATCATCACGAAGCCGCGGCGCTCGGGCGCCGGATTCGCGAAGGCGGAGAAGGTCATGCCGACGAGAACGAACGCAGCCGCGACGTGCAGCACGGAATAGATGAGCGGGTCCATGGCGGCCCATTGTGAGAAGCGCGAGGCGTGGGGTCCATGGCCGCCTGCGCGCCGATTCGGGCGAAACCCGGGCCGCGTGCCGCATCGGCGGTGTCTCGATACCCTCACGCGGTCGCCACCGAGCCCCTCCATGCCGATCCTGCCCGTGTTTCTCGCCCTCGCGCTCCAGTCCGAACTTCCGCCGCCGCAACGCATCGAGGTGCTGTTCCTCGGCGACCGTGGTCACCACGAGCCCGCGGCACGCGCGCAACAGGTGCTGCCGGAGCTTCGCACGCGCGGCATCGACCTGTTCTACGACGAATCGCTCGAGGCGCTCACGCCGCAGAACCTCGCGAAGTACGACGCGCTGCTCGTGTACGCCAACCACGACCGCGGTGAGGCGCGGCACGTGAAGGCGATCGTCGACTACGTCGAACGAGGCGGCGCACTCGTCGCGCTGCACTGCGCGTCGTACTGCTTCATCGAGTCACCCGAGTGGATCGCGCTCGTCGGTGCGCAGTTCCAGTCGCACGGCGCCGAGGTCTTCCGCGAGACGTTCGTCGCGCCCGCGCACGCGTTGCTCGCACCGCTGCAGCCGATCGCGAGCTGGGACGAGACCTACGTTCACCATCGCCACGCGAGCGACCGCGAGATCCTCGCCGTGCGCGAACATTCCGGCGGAGCCGAGCCCTACACGTGGCTGCGCCGCCAGGGCCAGGGCCGCGTGTTCTACACGGCGTGGGGGCACGACCAGCGCACTTGGTCGAAGCCGGAGTTCGTCGACCTGCTCGAGCGCGGCGTGCGCTGGTCGATCGGCGACGAGGCGCTCGCGCGGCCGAGGCCGGTCGCGCCGTTCACGTTCAGCCCCGCGCGCGTGCCGAACTACGAGCCCGGTGGCCCCGCCGACGCGCTCGGCAAGATGCAGGATCCGCTCGCGCCGCGCGACTCGCTCGCGCGCGCCGTCGTGCCGCCGGAGCTCGAGCTGAAGCTCTTCGCGAACGAGCCGTTCCTCTCCAAGCCGCTGTGCATGGCCTTCGACGAGCGCGGGCGCATGTTCGTGGGCGAGTCGACGGACTATCCCAACGAACTTGGCGCCAAGCGCGACGTGATCCGCGTGCTCGAGGATCGCGATGGCGACGGCGAGTGCGATTCGTTCACGCTGTTCGCCGGGAACCTGAGCATTCCGACGAGCCTGTGCAGCTCGAACGGCGGAGTGATCGCGCTCTGCCCGCCCGACGTGCTGTTCCTGAAGGACACCGACGGCGACGGTCGCGCCGACGAGCGGCGCACGCTGTTCTCCGGCTTCGGCACCGGCGACACGCACGCGACCGGCAGCAACCTGCGTTACGCGCCCGACGGCTGGATCTGGGGCACCGTCGGCTACTCGGGCTTCCGCGGCAAGGTCGGTGGCGAGGAGCACGCTTTCAACGATGCGCTGTTCCGTTTCCGTGCCGATGGAAGCGAGCTCGAGGTGATGGGCTCGACCTCGAACAACACGTGGGGCCTCGGATTCTCCGAGGATGGCGCGGTGTTCGGCTCGACCGCCAACGGCAACCCGAGCGTGCACCTCGCGATTCCGCATCGCTACTACGAGGCCGTCGAAGGCGCGAATCCCGGCGTCCTGCCGACGATCGCCGACAGCCTGCGCATCCATCCGATCACGCGCGGCGTGCGGCAAGTCGACTGGCATGGGCTCTTCACCGCAGCGGCGGGGCACGCGCTCTACACCGCGCGCGCCTTCCCGCGGGAGTACTGGAACCGCGTCGCGTTCGTGACCGAGCCGACAGGGCACGTCGTCGCGCGCTTCTTCCTCGAGCCGAGCGGAGCGGGTTTCGTCGCGCGCGAGGGCTGGAACCTCCTCGCGAGCGACGACGAGTGGACGGCGCCGATCGCCGCCGAGGTCGGGCCCGACGGGGCCGTGTGGGTGCTCGACTGGTACAACTACATCGTCCAGCACAACCCGACACCGCCGGGCTTCGAGAACGGGCCGGGAAATGCGTACGTCACGCCGCTGCGCGACAAGACGCACGGACGCGTGTGGCGTGTGCAGCCGAAGGGTTTCCGCGCGCCGGTGCGGCGCGATCTCGCGCAGGCGAGCCCGGAGGAGCTCGTGGCGACGCTGCGTGCGGACAACATGCTGTGGCGCCTGCACGCGCAGCGGCGGCTCGTCGAGCGGGGCAAGCTCGATGTCGTCGACGCGCTCGTCGCGTTGCTCGCCAGGCCGCAGCGGG
>JABWBL010000232.1 GCA_013360535.1 Planctomycetaceae bacterium | reverse complement strand
ACCGAGCTCGATGCGCGCCGGAGTGCGGAAATCGCCGACGATCGAAGCGAGCGCGCCGCGGCGTCGCAGCGCGAGCGCGGGAAGCAGCATCGCCATCGTCATCCCGACCAGCGGCAGCGCCATCGCGACCGCGCGCCCCGGGCTCGCGTCGATGCGCCACGTCGCGTAGATCGAGTCGGCGTACACGCTGAACTTCGGCAGCCCCAGCCACGAGACGTAGTCGGGCACCGAGAAGTCGTTGATCGTGAACACGAACGCGAGGCACGCTCCACACAGCGCCGGAGGCAGCACGAGCGGCAGGTTGGCCGCGAGCAGCGCCCGCACGCCGCCAGCCAGTCGTGCGGCTTCTTCGAGCCGTCCGTCGACCCGCTCGAAGGCCCGCGCGGAGAACACTGCGACCAGCGGAAACGTGCTCAAGGTCGACACGAACACCGCCGCAGGCCCGCCGCGGATCTCCGCCACGGCGGTCCACACCATCGCGAGCATCATCGGCGGCAGGAACAGCGGCACGACGCCGAGCGGCCGCATCACGCTCGCGAGCGGCATGTCCGTGCGCGCGGTGAGAAAACCGAACGGCAGGCCGAGGAGCAGCGCGAGACCCGCGACGAGCAACCCGTAGGCCGCCGTGCGCCCGAGCAGCTCCAGCGAGCCCGCCTCGACGAGGCGCGCCAAGTCCTCCGGCGTCACGCGCGCCGCCATCACGGCGACGGGCGCGAGCCCGGCGAGCACGAACAGTGCCGCCGCGAGGAGGACCAGCGGCTTGCTCACTGGAGGAAGCGCCCCTTCAGCTTCTCCATGCGCTGTGTCACCTGCGCGCCGACGGCTTTCCAGTCGACGGGAATCAGCGTGAGCTTGGCGATGTCGAGCACGTGCTCCGGCTTGGCGACGCCCGCGCGCAGCGGGATCTGCGCACCGTCCGCCGCCGCGAGCTTGGCCTCGACCTCGCGCGACAGCACGAAATCGACGAACTTCTTCGCGTTCTCCGCGTGCGGCGCGCTCTTCAGGATGCAGATCGTGTTCGGGATGAGGAACGTGCCGCGAGCGCTCGGATGCGCCGCGTCCTTCTGGTCCGGCACCACCTGCGCGACGGGGAAACCCGCCTTCTTCGCGACCCAGTAGTCGTCGGTGTCCGTCAGGCCCCAGGCCATCGAGCCCTCGCGCACCATGCGCATCACCTGACCGTTGGACTGCACGAAGCCGACGTCGTTCGCAGCGGCCTTGTCGAACCACGCGTCGGTTTCCGCGTCGCCGAAGGTCGTGTAGAGCGCCGTCGCGTGCGTGAGCGTCGTGCCCGTCAGCGGGCGCGCCATGCAGGCTTTGCCCTTCCACTGCGGGTCGAGCAGGTCGTCGAGCCCGTGGAGCTTCGCCGGATCGGCGAGGTTGGTGTTGACGATCAGCACCCGCGCGCGCGCCGCGAAGCCGGTCCAGCGGTTCTGCTCGTCCTTGAACTGCGTCGGAATGTCGGTGGCGCTCGGGCTCGCGTAGGGCAGGAGCAGGCCTTCTTCGGCGAGCGCGACGGTGTGCGCGATCTCGTTGTTCCAGAACACATCGCAGCGCGGGCGGTTGTGCTCCTCGCGGATGCGCGCGACCAATCCGACCGTCTTGGCGGCCTCGACGTCGAACTCGGCGCGCACCGTCAGGCCCGACTGCTGCTCGAACTCGCGCACGAGGTCCTCGGAGAAGATCTGGTCGAGCGCGCAATAGACGACCACGTCGGGTTCCTTCGCGCACGAGCTCGCGAAGAGGAGCGCGGCGAGGCCCGCGGCGGCGAGCAGGCGGCGGGAGAGCGAGTTCGGCGCGGTCGGGGCGGCGGGGTTCATCGGCGGGGGCTCCCTCGGAGGGCGAAGGTGGAGTCGGACGGTGACGCAGCTAGCGGGGCGGGACGCTCGGGCCACAGTCCGCGAGCACGTTCGGGAGCGTGATCTCGCGGGGAGCGATAGGGTAGGATCTGCGCTCCCTCCCTGTCCCCACGAGAACCGGCCGGAACGGTCGGTGAGCCCAGTGAAACTTGCCAGCCGCCTGTCCCGTCTCGGCACCGAGTCCGCGTTCGAAGTCCTGGCCCGCGCCAAGGCCCTGCAGGCCGCGGGCAAGAGCATCGTCAACCTCGGGATCGGCTCCCCCGACTTCCGCACGCCGGACAACATCGTCGAGGCCGGGCGCAAGGCGCTCGCCGACGGGGCGCACTTCTACACGCCGGCCAAGGGGCTGCTCGAGCTGCGGCAGGCCGTGGCCGAGGACTGCCTCGCGCGCCGCGGCGTCACGGTCGATCCGGCCGACGTGATGATCGTCCCGGGCGGCAAGCCGACGATGTACTTCGCGATCTCGATGTTCGGCGAGGAGGGGGCCGAGATCCTCTATCCCAACCCGGGCTTCCCGATCTACGAGTCGCTGATCAAGTACACGGGCGCGACGCCGGTGCCGATCGAGCTGCGCGAGAGCTCGGGCTTCTCGTTCAACCCCGACGAGGTGATCGCCAAGATCACGCCGCGCACGCGCCTGATCATCGTCAACACTCCGGCCAACCCGACCGGGGGCGTGATCCGCAAGCCCGAGATGGATCGGCTCGTCGCGGGGCTCGAGAAGCACCCGCACGTCGCGATCCTGTCCGACGAGATCTACTCGCGCATGCTCTACGACGGCGAGACGCACGTCAGCATGCTCTCGTACCCCTCGATCCGCGAGCGCGTGATCGTGCTCGACGGCTGGTCGAAGACCTTCTCGATGACCGGCTGGCGTCTGGGTTACGGCGTCTGGCCGAAGAACCTGATCGACACGGCCGAGCGCCTGCAGATCAACTCGAACTCGTGCCCGAGCGCGCCCGTGCAGTGGGCCGGCATCGAGGCGATCCGCGGGCCGCAAGTCGCGGTCGAGCGCATGATGAAGGCCTTCGACGAGCGCCGGAAGGTGATCGTGGAGGGGCTCAACAAGATCCCGGGCTTCTCGTGCGTGATGCCCAAGGGCGCGTTCTACGCCTTCCCGAACATCACGAAGACCGGGTTCAAGTCGAAGGAGCTCGAGGTCAAGCTCCTGACGGAAGCCGGCGTCGCGATCCTGTCGGGCACGGCGTTCGGGGCGATGGGGGAGGGCTACCTGCGCTTCTCCTACGCCGCAAGCCTCGATGAGATCCGCGAGGCGCTCAAGCGCGTCGAGCGCTGCCTCGCGACCGCGGGCGTCCGTTAGTCCGGGCGGTCCACGATGCGCGTCTCCGACTTCCGCAGCGACACCGTCACGCGGCCGTCGCGCGAGATGCTCGAGGCCATGGTCTCCGCCGAGCTCGGCGATGACGTGCTCGAGGGCGATCCGACCGTCGCGCGGCTCGAGGCGCGTGTCGCCGACCTGCTCGGCAAGGACGGCGCGTGGTTCGTGCCGTCGGGCACGATGGCGAACTCGGTCGCGATCGGCTCGTGGACGCGCCACGGCGACGAGATCCTGCTCGAGCGCAGCGCGCACATGGTGCAGTGGGAAGCTGGCGCGGCCGGGGCCCTGCACGGCGTGCAGTCGACCACGATCGTCGCCGAGGACGGCTGCATGCCGCTCGAGGAGTTGCGGCGCTCGATCCGCCTGCGCTCGCTGCACTGCCCGAAAACGGCGCTGATCTGCGTCGAACAGACCTTCATGGGCTCCGGCGCCGGCCCGGGCGGTCGCGTCGTGCCGCTCGAGCACCTGCGCGCGATCAAGCGCCTCGCCGCGGAACATTCGATCCCCGTTCACATGGACGGCGCGCGCCTGATGAACGCGGTCGTCGCGTCGGGCGTCCCGGCGCACGAGTACGCGGCCTGCGCGGACTCGGTGTCGCTGTGCCTGTCGAAGGGGCTGGGTTGCCCGGTCGGCTCGCTGATCGCGGGCCCGCGCGAGTTCCTCGAGCGGGCGCGCCTGATGCGCAAGCGGCTCGGCGGCTGGATGCGCCAGTCGGGCCTGCTCGCGGCGGCGGGCCTGTACGCGCTGCAGAACAACGTCCAGCGCCTCGCGGAGGACCACGACCTCGCGAAGGAGCTCGCGAGCGTGCTCGATCCGCTGCCCGGCCTCGAGTGCTCGCCCGACAAGGTCGAGAGCAACATCGTCATGGCGCGCGTCACGCACCCCAAGCACACGCCCGAGACGCTGATGGCCGAGCTCAAGCGCCGCAACGTGCTCGTGCTGCCGCAGAACGCGACCACGCTGCGCTTCGTGACGCACCTCGACGTGTCGACCGAGGACGTCGCACGCGTCGTGGTCGCGCTCGACGAGATCCTCGGCTGAATTCGCCTGGTTTTTGGCCCTTTTCTCCCGCCTAGCCCCCCAACTGAACGTCCCATGGGCATCTTCAAGGCCTACGACATCCGCGGCAAGTACCCGAAGGAAATCGACGCCGCGCTCGCGCGCCGGATCGGCAACGCGTTTGCGCACCTGCTCAAGGCCAAGCGCCTGGCGGTCGGGCGCGACATGCGCACGCACTCGCCGGAGCTGCAGGCGGCGGTCATCGAGGGCATCCGCGACGCGGGCTGCGACGTGGTCGACATGGGCCTGTGCTCGACGCCCATGGCGTACTTCGGCATCGGGTCGCAGGACGTCGACGGCGGCCTCAACGTGACGGCGAGCCACAACCCCGGCGAGTACAACGGCATGAAGCTGTGCTCACGCGGCGCGCGGCCGATCTCGGCGGCGAACGGCATCCTCGACATCGAGCGCATGGTCGCGGGCCCGCAGCCGCCGGTCGCGGCGAAGCGCGGCTCGGTGACGAAGGTCGAGCTGCTCGAGGCTTATGCGGACCACGTGGCGCGTTTCGCGAGGATCGAGCGCCCGCTGGTCGTCGCGGTCGACGTCGCCAACGGCATGGCGGCCTACACGCTGCCGCCGATCTTGAAGCGCCTCTCGAACGTCACCGCGCACACGCTCTTCATGGAGCTCGACGGCACGTTCCCCAACCACGAGGCGAATCCGCTCAAGGAAGAGAACCTGCGCGACGTGAAGGGGCTGCTCGCCAGGCACAAGGCCGAGGCCGGGATCGCGTTCGACGGCGATGCGGACCGCTGCTGCTTCGTCGACGACCTTGGACAGACGCTGTCCGCGGACCTGATGACGGCGCTGCTCGCGCACGAGATGCTGCGCGAGAAGCCGGGCAAGCCGGTGGTGTACGACCTGCGCTCGTCGTGGGTCGTCAAGGAGGAGATCGAGAAGGCCGGCGGCACGGCGGTGCGCGACCGCGTCGGGCACTCGTTCATCAAGGCGACGATGCGCAACAACGGCGCGATCTTCGGGGGCGAGCTCTCGGGCCACTTCTACTTCGCCGACAACTTCGTGTGCGACTCGGGCGAGATCGCGTTCGTGAGCGCGCTCACCATGATCTCGAAGGGGAGCGAGCGCCTCTCGGCGCGCGCGCAGGACTTGCGCCGCTACCACGCGAGCGGCGAGATCAACTTCCACGTCGAGGACAAGGACGGCGCGATCGCGCGGCTGCGCGAGACCTACAAGGCGGGCCGTCAGGACATGCTCGACGGCATCACCGTCGAGTTCGGCGACCTCCGCTCGCCCGACTGGTGGTGGTTCAACGTGCGCGCCTCGAACACCGAGCCGCTCCTGCGCCTCAACCTCGAGGCCCGCACGGCGGCGATCCGTGACCAGCGCAAGGCCGAGCTCGTCGGCTTGCTCGGTACGCCGGTCGACCACTGACCCAGGCGCTCTGCAGGCGGACGCGGAGCTGGAAGGACTTTCCCGGCTGGCGTGACAGCCTTGGAA
The DNA here is from genome assembly GCA_013360535.1 of Planctomycetaceae bacterium. Classification (GTDB taxonomy): domain Bacteria; phylum Planctomycetota; class UBA1135; order UBA1135; genus F1-120-MAGs118. The sequence goes on along the minus strand of JABWBL010000232.1, from coordinate 317 downwards.
CGCTGGATCCTTGCGTCGGGACCTGTAGCATCGCTGGCCCCCAAGCATCGTCCGCCACCGGACCCCGGGCTTGCCCCGTGGCTCCGCCCCGTCCGATCTAGGTTGGCCCCATGTCCCTCCCGAGCCTCTTCGTCTGCGCCGCGCTGGCCTTCGCCGGGCCCCAAGCGACTCCGGCCGCCGGGCAGATAGCGCCCCGGATCGAGCTGCTGGCCGCGCAAAAGTGGTCGGACCTGCTCGCCCGCGACAGGCGCTCGACCTTTGGCCTGAAGACGGCCACGAGCGCCGCCAGCGTGATCGACGACCGCGCGGCCAGCGAG
>JABWBL010000231.1 GCA_013360535.1 Planctomycetaceae bacterium | reverse complement strand
TGCGCTGGATCGCGATCGCGATGAACCGCGCGCTCGCCCGCGCCGGCTACGACAAGGCCACCTCGCGCGTCCGCGAGGCCGCGATCGTGGAGCTCCCCTCCGATCAGGGCGCCATGGTCTGGCTCGCCCCCGCGTACCTCGTCGGCGCGCTCGTGCTCGGCAGCTTCCGTGACACGGGGTGGCCCTGCCGCATCATCGGCGCGCGCACCGGCGGCCTGGTCGACAACCTCCAGGTCCACGAGATCAAGAGCGGCTACGAGGGCGACGAGGGCGTCGCGATCCCCACCGAGGCGTTCATCTCCACCGACACGCAGCGCGACCTCGCGAAGGCGGGCGTGCTCGCCCTGGCCTCCGCGCCGAACAGCGACGCCGTCTACGTGCACGCTGCGCCGACCGCGTACGTGCCGCCCGAGAAGCGCACCTACGACAGCGCGACCACGGAGCCCGAGGACCGCCTGGAGCGCGTCTCGCTCGTCGATCAGCTCTTCGTCGGCCGCGTCGTCCAGTTCCTCCGCGCGCTCCTCTCGAAGCTGCCCGCCTCGAGCGATCCCGCCGAGCTCCAGCCCGTGCTCGAGGCCGCCGTCTGGACGCTCTTCGAGAACGCTCCCCCCGCCGGCGTGGAGCTCAAGGTCAAGGCGCACACGACCGACGAGGGCCTCTTCGCCACCGTCACCATCCGCCCCCGCCGCTACCTCGGCGTCGCGCTCGAGGAGATCTCCCTCGAGATGCCCGTCGGCTGAGCGCCCCCCCACAAAACAGAAGCGGCCGGCGGTCATCCCGCCGGCCGCGCCTGCACCTCGGCCGCCTCAGGCCGCGCTCACTCCTTGTCGAGCTTGCCGACCAGGCTGAGCGTGAAGAACGCGCCCATGTACTTGAAGTGCGGCCGCACCTGCATGTCGACCTTGTACCAGCCGGCGTTCCCCTCGACCTCGGTCACGATGATCCGGGCCTTGCGGAGCGGGCGGCGGCCGCGGATCGCCGCGGAGACCACGTCCTGGTCCGCGACGTACTGGCCGATCCAATCGTTGAGCTCGCGCTCGAGATCCGAGCGCTCCTTCCACGTCCCGATCTGCTCGCGCTGCAGCACCTTCAGGTAATGAGCGATGCGGCACATGATCATCATGTACGGGAGCTGCGTGCCGAGCCGGTAGTTCATCTCGGCCGCGCGGCCCTCCTCGCTCTGGCCGAAGTACTTCGGCTTCTGGACCGAGTTCGCCGAGAAGAAGCAGGCGTTGTCCGAGTCCTTGCGGAACGTCAGGCCGATGAAGCCCTCCTCGGAGAGCTCGAACTCGCGGCGCTCCGTCAGCATGATCTCGGTCGGGATCTTCGTCTGGATCTCGCCCATCGACTCGTACTGGTGGAGCGGCAGGTTCTCGACCGCGCCGCCCGCCTGCGGGCCGATGATGTTCGGGCACCAGCGGTACTTCGCGAAGCTGTCGGCCAGGCGCGTCGCGAACGCGTACGTCGCGTTGCCCCAGCAGTACCGGTCGTGGTGGCCGATGACGTCCTCCTCGTAGTTGAAGCCCTTGACCGGCACCGTGTTGGCGCCGAACGGCAGGCGGAGGAGGAAGCGCGGGAGCAGGAGGCCGACGTAGCGGGAGTCCTCGGTCTCGCGGAACGAGTTGTACTTCGTGTACTGCGGGCCCTCGAAGAGCGACTTCAGGTCCTTGAGGTTCGGCAGGTTGAGGTAGTCCTTCAGGCCGAAGAACTGCGGGCCGGCGGCCGCGAGGAAGGGCGCGTGCGACATCGTCGCGACGGCCGCGCACTTCTGCAGGAGCGCGATGTCCTGCGGGCCCGGGCCGAACTCGTAGTTCGAGACGATCGCCCCGTAGGGCTTGCCGCCGAACTGGCCGAACTCCGCCGAGTACACGATCTTGTAGAGGCCGCTCTTCGGCACCTCGGGGGAGTCCTCGAAATCGGCGAGGAGGTCCTCCTTGGAGCAGTTGAGCATCTCGACCTTGATGTTCTCGCGGAAGTCGCAGCGGTCGATGACGAACTTCATCCCGCGCCACGCGCTCTCCAGCTTCTGGAAGGTCGGGTGGTGGATGATCTCGTCGATCTGGCGCGAGAGCTTCACGTCGATCTCGGCGATCAGCGCGTCGACGAAGGCCTTGTCGACCTTCTCGCCCTCGCGCTTCGGCGCGACGAGCTCCGCGATGAACGCCTGCACGCCCTTCTTGGCGATCTCGTAGCCCTCGTCGCCGGGCGTCATCTTCGTCTCGGCGAGGATCTCCTCGAGCAGTGACCCACCCTCCAGGGTGTGGGCCGCCGCGCCGCCCGCCGCCTGCGTCTCAGTCGCCATCGCTCACTCCCCTTCCTTCTGCAGGCCGAGCTCGTTGATGAGCTTGTTGCGCTGGGCGGGATCGCCCAGGATCTGCTGGATCTTGTTGCGGAACGCCTTCTCGTTGCCGAGCGGGCCCTTGAGCGCGGTGAGCGCGGCGCGCAGGTCGAGCAGCTTCTTCAGCTCGGGCACCTGGTTCGCGATCGCCTCCGGCTCCATGTCGCTCAGCCGGCGGAACTTGAGGTTCACCGTGAGCTCGTTGTCCTCGGCCTCGGAGAGCCGGTCCTTCACGTTGAAGGACAGCGCGAGCTTCTGCTCGCTCATCACCTTCTGGAAGTTGTCCTTGTCCACGTTGATCGGCTTGCGATCCTCGAGCGGACGCGGATCGGGCCGCATCGTGTAGTCACCGAGCATGAGGAGCTTCAGCGGCAGCTCTACTTCCTCTTTCGCGTTCCCCGTCGCCGGCTTGTACGTGATGTTCACGCGCTCCTTCGGCGCTACTGATCCCTCTTTCGACATCGCGAAGGCTCCTTTCCCCTCGTGCTGAGCAAAACCTGTCTAGGTGGCGAGACGAGCGCCGCCAGGGCGGCCGAGCATAGCCCAAAACCGCGGCCGGGCGGTCAATGTTATTAGCCGCCCATCGAGATCCGGAGCGCCGCGGCGGCGTCGAGCTGGCAGAGGCGCTCGAACGCGGACTGCTCCTTCAGGCGCGCCTCGGGCGCGACCTCGTAGCCCTGATTGAGCGCGCGGTGGCACGAGTAGAGCGCGCCGTACAGCTCCGCGCAGAGGTCGGGCTGCCAGCCGGCGAGCTGGTGCTGCTCGGCGATCCGCTCGAGCTCCTCGAGCTGCGCGCGCGCGATCGCCTGGTTGAAGGCGTCGGCGATGCTGCGGTCGATGCCCGACCAGTGCGCCGGCAGGCGGGCGCCGAAGTCGCCGTTGGCAAACGCCGTCAACGCGGCGAGCAGCCGGCGCGCACGTGCATCGGCTTCGCGCGCCACGGCTTTCGGGCGGTTCGCCACGTGCGTGACGTGCGTGCCGTTCTCTGCGCTCTTGACCCCGTTGTTCTCCCCGTTTGCAGCGGCGTTGGCATGGCGGCGCCTTGCCCCGCTGGGCTTCGTGGCCTCGACCGTGGAATCCATCGACAGCGCTCCTCCAAGCTGCCGCGGGCCCGAGTCAATGATTTACCGATTCGACGAGCCGCCCGCAAGCAAAGGGGGCCGTGGGCAAATGGCGTGCCGGGGCCCGCAATCGAGGGATCGTGCGAGGAAAAGCGAGGCGGTCGCAGCGCGTCAGCCGTCCTCCCGAATCGTCTGCGGCGGCGTCTCCGGTTGCGCGGCGGTCTCCGGCGCAGCAGCCGGCACCTGGCCGACGCGCGCGCCCGACACCATCTCCTTCAGCCAGCCGAGCAACACCGTCGTGTAGGCGCGCTGGCTGTCTTCGCTCGTCAGCCCGTGGTCGGCGCCCTTGATGCACCGGAAGGTGAGCGAACGCGTGCGTGTCGCGGCCTGGCGATAACTCGCCAGCACGGCCGCGGGGATCGTCTCGTCGAACTCGGACTCGATCAACAGCATGTCGCCGTCGAACGCCTGGCAGGCGCGCAAGGCGCGGTTGGTCTCGGCCGGCACGAGGCTCGAGCGATAGGTGACGAGGTCCTGCTCCTTGCGCAGCTGCAGCTTCGGCAGCTCCCAGCCGCTGTCCATGTACAGCGCCGGTGCGCGCAGCCCGAGCCAGCGCACCGGCCGCATCGTCGTCAGGATCGACGCGAGGTAGCCGCCGTAGCTGCTGCCGATGACGGCGATCGCGTTGCGGTCGACGTATCGCCGCGCGACCAGCCGGTCGTAGGCGGCTTCCACGTCGCGCAGGTTCGTGCTGCGCGAGACGGTGCCGAACTGCGGCCGGTTTTCGGCATGGCCGCGCAGGTCGAAGGCCAGGCACACGCAACCGAGCGATGCGACGGCCCGCGCCCGCGCCAGGTACTGCTCCTGGCTGCCGCCCCAGCCGTGCACGAAAAGCACGCCGGGCATCAGCGTGCCCGGCGCGACGAAGGTGCCGCGCACACGTTCGTCGGCGGCCACCTCGATGGAGACGACTTCCTCAAGCGTTGTGGGCATGCCAGTGGACCTGCGCGTACTTGACGAGGCGGCCGGCGTGCGCGTCGTGCCCGTCGTAGAGCCGCCAGGCGTCGTGCGGCACGATCGCGTCGCCGTAGATCTCGTGCGTCGAGGCGCGCACGACGGGCACGTCGCGCTCCTTGAATGCGCCGAGCGCGGCCACCTCCGCGCCGCTGCACCCGCCGATGCGCCACGACTGCTCGAGCACGCCCGAGCACCAGCGGCCGTGCGCATCATGGCCTTGCGCGACGTCGTAGTTGCAGCGCGAGGCGAACAAGCCGGCGCCGAACACGTCATGCATCGTGTCGTGGTAGCGGCGCGCCTGCTCGATGGCCAGGCGCACGGTGGGCGCCAGCGGGATGCGCAACAACGCGTCGAAGCCGCCTTGCACGACGGTGAGGCTGGAGCCGCCGTAGACCTCGCGGCCGCGGTGGTTGCGCGTCGTGCGCTGGCGGCCGGCGTAGCTCGCCGTCCACGGGCCCACCTGCACCTGACCGATGCTCAGCGTCGTCACCCCGGCGAGATTGCGCTCGACGACAAAGCCTTGTGCCAGCCGCTCGGCGCCGATGCGCTCGAGCTCCTGGTCGAGCTCGTCTCGATTCGCGACCACCCACTGCCCGGCGCCGCCGATGCCCGAGGCCTCCTTCAGCCGCACCGGCCCGCCGACGAGCAGCCGGCGCCCGGCCTCGAGCGCATCGGCGCGGTTGAACACCGAGTAGCCCGGCAGCACGCAGTCGCCGAGCAGCCGGCCCAATTCCCACGGCCAGCCTTCGGGCGTATCGGCCAGCCAGCCGACGGCGCCGTGCGTCACGAGTTTCGTGGCGACGAACGGATGGGGCACGACGCCGCCGAAGAGGTCCGCCGCGTCGGTGATGCCGAGGCTCGCCGCCTCGGCCGGGCCGAGCGTATCGCTCGGCACGAGGTAAGTGCCGGGCGCCGGAGGTTCACCGACGCTCGATTCGCCACCGTAGCGGTAGCCTGCGACCTCGGCGAGTCGGCGCGCCACCCTGGCGCGTGTATGCAGGTCGTGGCCCGCCAGCGCGCTGGCGCTGCCGGGGCCAGCCGAGATGCCGCGGCAGCGATAGAAGCTGGCGGCGCGCTGCGGCTGCAAAAACGGCAACGGGCGTTCGAGGGCGGCGATGGCGTGCTGCATGCGGTGGTCTCCCGGCGAGGCGTTGGCGCCATCCTTCGACGGCCGATGCCTGCCTGCTGCCGGCGCAAGAGCCATCGGCGCGTAGGACGGCGCCGCATCGAAGGGATGCGCCTTCTCACACCTCCAGCGCGCCGCGAAAGCCCCGCGCCGCGTAGTACGACGAGGCCCCGTTGTGGTAGACGAAGACCTGCCCGTAGCGGCGGTCGCAGAACAGCGCACCGCCCAACGCGCGCACCGCCGCGGGCGTGCGGATCCAGCTCGAGGTCTTCGTGTCGAACTCGCCCAGCTGCTGCAGCGCGCGGTACTGCGCCTCGGTGAGCAGTTCGATGCCCATCGCCGCCGCCGCCTCGACGGCACTGCCGCCGGGTCGGTGTTCCTTGCGTGCATCGAGCGCCGCGCGGTCGTAGCACAGGCTGCGGCGGCCGGCCGGACTCTCGGCGGCGCAATCGCAGAACACGACGCGGCCCGTCTCGGCGCCGCGGCCGACCACGTCGGGCT
>JABWBL010000230.1 GCA_013360535.1 Planctomycetaceae bacterium | reverse complement strand
CGGCTCGCTCGCCGCGAGCCAGTGCAGCAGGAGCACGCTGTCGACGCCGCCGGACAGCGCGAGCACGACGGGCTCCGCCGGGTCGAGCCCAGCCGCTCGCGCCAGCCTCGGCCAGCGCTCCTTCCAGTCGTTCGGGTACGTTCTGTTGCGCACGCCCAGCACACGCTCCTCGCGTTGCTTCGTTCGGCAGGGAGGGCTAACCTCACCGCCCGATTTCCCCGGATTTTCTGGGCACGTGGGGGAGGTCGGGACGCTGCCACGACTTACGCGCGCGCAGGGTTCCGCTTCCCGCACCGCTCCAGCGGCCCGCGGACCCTTCTCACCCTCTCCCCCGGCTCCCGCAAAGGACTTCATCCCGCCATGGGCATGCGCATCTCGATCAATGGTTTCGGCCGCATCGGCCGCAACGTCTTCCGCGTCATCTGCCAGCGTTACCCCGACGTCGAGGTCGTGCACATCAACGACCTGACCGATCCGGCGACGCTCGCGCACCTGCTCAAGTACGACTCGGTCCACGGGCCGTTCGACGGCAAGGTCGAGGCGGGCAAGGACTCGATCAAGGTCAATGGCAAGAAGATCGCGGTCACGGCGATCAAGGATCCGGCGCAGCTTCCGCACGCGGCCAACCAGGTCGACTTCGTGGTCGAGTCGACGGGCATCTTCACCTCGCGCGAGGCGTGCCAGAAGCACCTCGACGCCGGCGCGAAGCGTGTGCTGCTGACCGTGCCGCCGAAGGACGAAGTCGACGCGATGATCGTGCTCGGTGTCAACGAAGCGACGCTGAAGCCCGAGCACCGCATCATCTCCAACGCCTCGTGCACGACGAACTGCCTCGCGCCGCTCGCCAAGGTGCTCGACGCCAAGTTCGGCATCGTGCGCGGCATGATGACGACCGTCCACGCCTACACGAACGACCAGCAGGTGCTCGACCTGCCGCACAAGGACCTGCGCCGCGCCCGCGCCGCCGCGTGCAACATCATCCCGACCACGACCGGCGCCGCGCGCGCGGTCGGCAAGGTCCTGCCGACGCTCAAGGGCAAGCTCGACGGCTGCGCGCTGCGCGTGCCGGTGCCGGATGGTTCGGTCGTCGACCTCGTCGCGGAACTCAAGACCGACGTGACGGTCGAGGACCTGAACAAGGCCTACGCCGAAGCGGCGAAGGCGAAGGACCTGAAGGGCATCCTGCAGTACTCGGAAGACCCGCTGGTCTCGAGCGACATCGTGCGCAACCCGCACAGCACGATCTTCGACGCGCAGTCGACGATGGTGATGGAGAAGCGCATGGTCAAGCTCGTCGCGTGGTACGACAACGAGTGGGGCTACTCGAACCGCGTGGTCGAGCTGATGCGGCTCGCCAACAAGATGAAGCTCCCCAAGGCGCCCAAGGCGGCTTCCAAGGCCGAAGGTGCGGCCCCCGCGGGAAAATGACCGGCGCGTCGGGCTCCGGCGGCAGCGCCGGCCTCGACGCGCTCGCACTCAAGGGCAAGCGCGTCCTGATGCGCGTGGACTTCAACGTCCCGCAGGACGCGAACGGCAAGATCACCGACGACACGCGCATCCGCGCGGCGCTTCCGACGATCGAGGAAGTGCTCGCGAAGGGCGCACGTTGCGTCGTGCTGATGAGCCACCTCGGGCGTCCCAAGGGCGTCGACGAGAAGCTGCGGCTCGCCCCGGTGGCGAAGCGGCTGGCGAAGTTGCTCGGCCAGGAGGTGCAGGCGCTCAAGGAGAGCACCGGCCCCGCGGTCGAGAAGGCGGTCGCGTCGGCGCCCAAGGGCAGCGTGATCCTGCTCGAGAACGTCCGCTTCAACGCGGGCGAGCAGAAGGCGGATCCGGAGCTCTCGAAGGCCTACGCGAGGCTCGGCGACGTGTTCGTCAACGACGCCTTCGGCACGTCGCACCGCGCGGAATGTTCGGTCAGCGAGGTGGCGAAGCTCCTGCCGTCGGTCGCCGGTCGGCTGCTGCAGGCGGAGATCGAGGCCTTCCAGCGCGTGTTGAGCTCGCCCCAGCGTCCGCTGGTCGCGATCCTCGGCGGCGCCAAGGTCTCCGACAAGCTGCTCGTGATCGACAACTTGCTCGACAAGTGCGACACGCTGCTCGTCGGCGGTGGCATGGCGTACACGTTCCTGAAAGCGCTGGGCCAGGGGATCGGCAAGTCGCTGTGCGAGGACGAGCGCATGGAGGTCGTCAAGGCGGCCCTCGCCAAGGCGAAGAAGCGCAAGGTCGAGCTGCTCCTGCCCGTCGATCACGTCGTCGCCGACCGTTTTGCGGCCGACGCCAACGTGCAGGTCGTCGACACGATCCCCGACGGCTGGATGGCGCTCGACATCGGCCCGAAGTCGCGCAAGCTCTTCGCCGAGCGCATCGCGGCCGCCCGCACGATCGTGTGGAACGGCCCGATGGGCGTGTTCGAGATGCCGGCCTTCTGCGAGGGCACCAAGACGGTCGGTCAGGCCGTCGCGGCGGCCCAGGGCTACACGGTGGTCGGCGGCGGCGACTCGGTCGCGGCCCTCGAGCAGCTGGGCCTGTCGGCCAAGGTCAAGCACGTGTCGACCGGCGGTGGTGCGTCCCTCGAGCTGCTCGAGGGCAAGGCGCTGCCGGGCATCACGTCGCTCTCGACCAAGGCCTGAACGCGACTCTTTCGTTCCGCCCCCGCGCGCCGGCCCGGTGCGTGGGGGCGGCTTCGTTCTCTCCGGCGCCGCCTCTGGCCTCCCGGGCAGGGTGCGGCGTAGCCTAGGGCCATTCCAACGATGAACGAGCTCCTGATCTCCCCGTCGCTGCTCTCCTGCGACTTCGCCCGTCTGGCGTCCGAGGTCGAGCGGGTCGAGGCCGCCGGCGCCGACTGGCTCCACGTCGACGTGATGGACGGCCACTTCGTGCCCAACCTCACGATCGGCCCGCCGGTGGTCGAGGCGATCGCGAAGGTCGCCCGCCGGCCACTCGACGTCCACCTGATGATCACCGACCCGCTGCGCTACGCGCGCCACTACGCGAAGGCCGGGGCGCACGTGCTCACGTTCCACGCCGAAGTGTGCGCGACGCCGTCCGCGGCCCGCGACGTGATCCGCGCCTTCCGCGCCGAGGGCGTGGCGAAGGTCGGCGTCTCGCTCAATCCCGACACGCCGCTCGAGCGCATGCTCGACTACGCCGACGAGCTCGACCTCGTGCTCGTGATGAGCGTCTTCCCCGGATTCGGCGGCCAGAAGTTCATGCCCGAGGTCCTGCCGAAGGTGCGCGGGCTGCGCGAGCGCGGCTTCGAGCGCGACATCGAGATGGACGGCGGCATCAACGCCGCGACGATCGCCGCCTGCGCCGAGGCCGGCACCAACGTCTTCGTCGCGGGCTCCGCCGTGTTCGGCGCGCCCGACATGGCCGCGACGATCCGCTCGTTCAAGTCCGAGGCCGCCCGCGCGCGCGCGGCGGCCCACGCCTGAGACGCCCCTGGAGACACCCTTGGCCGACAAGCAGCAGAAGGACGACGCCCGCATCCCCGAATCGAGCCTGAGCGAGACGCGTTTCTCGCGCCTGCGCAAGAAGAAGGACATGCCGGGCGGGCTGTGGCTCAAGTGCGAGAGCTGCGGCTCGATGATCTACCGCAAGGAGCTCGAGGAAAAGGGCCGCGTTTGCCCGACCTGCGAGTTCCACTTCACGTTGCCCGGCCGTGAGCGCATCGCGATGACGCTCGACGAGGGCACGTGGGTCGAGCGCTTCGCCGAGATCACGGCGCTCGACCGGCTGGAGTTCAAGGACAGCTCGCCGTACCTCGACAAGGTCGAGAAGGCGCGCGCGCGCACCAAGCAGAACGAGGCGCTGCTGTGCGGCACGGGCCGCATCGAGGGGCGCGAGGTCGTGCTCGCGGTGCTCGACTTCAGCTTCCTCGGCGGCTCGATGGGCGAGGTGGTCGGCGAGAAGATCGCGCTGGCGGCCGAGATCGCGCGCAAGAACGCGCTGCCGCTGGTGATGTTCACCGGCTCCGGCGGCGCGCGCATGCACGAGGGCGTGCTGTCCTTGATGCAGATGGCGAAGACCTGCTCGGCGCTGGCGGAGCTCAACGACGCGGGCGGCTTCTCGATCTGCGTCATGACGCACCCGACCACCGGCGGCGTCACGGCGTCGTTCGCGTCGGTGTGCGACATCACGCTGGCCGAGCCCGGCGCGCTGATCGGCTTCGCCGGCCCGCGCGTGATCGCGACGACGCTCAAGCAGGAGCTTCCGGCGGGCTTCCAGCGCGCCGAGTTCCTGCTCGAGAAGGGACAGATCGACCGCATCGTCAAGCGGTCGGAGATGAAGCAGGTGCTCGCGCGCCTGCTCGACTACGCGGGCGGCTCCAAGGTCGCTGCGCGCGAGACGACGAAGGCCTGAAACCGTTCCTACCCAAGGAGATCCCCCGATGCTGGTTCGAAGCCTGATGCTCGCGCTGCTCGCGAGCGCGGTGCCGCCGCTGGTCGACGGCCCCGCCGACGTGGCGCGCATTCGCGAAGCCACCAAGGAGCTGCGCGCGAAGCCGGAACTCAAGAACGACGAGAAGGTCGTCGGCGAGTGGCTCGACACGCTGTGGAAAGCCGCCGACGAGGCCAAGGACGACAAGGAGGCGTGGAGCGCCCTGATCCTTGCGCAGGAAGTCGCCGAGCAGTGCACGACGACGAAGGCCAAGGAGTGGCGGGCGAAGGTTCGCACGCGCGCGCTCGAGCGCTTCGCCGACGACGCGGAGCGCATGCTGGCGCTGCTGCGCGTCTCGGGCGGCGAGGAGACCCGCGCGGCGGTGCTCGCGGTGACGAAGAACCCGTCGGTCAAGGCGGCGGCGCACTGGGCGGACGCCAACTCGCTGATGGCGAAGCAGAAGAAGGAGAAGCTCTCGGAAGCCGAGCAGAAGAAGCTCGACGGGATCCTCAAGCTGCTGCAGGGCGAGCTCGGCTCCGCGCTCGATGCGCGCGGCCGCAAGTGGGGCGACGTCGTCGCGGGCAAGCTGCGCGCGACGAACGACCTCGTGATCGGCAAGGTCGCGCCGGAGATCGAAGGAACCGACCTCGACGGCCAGCCGTTCAAGCTCTCCGACTACCGCGGCAAGATCGTCGTGCTCGACTTCTGGGGCAACTGGTGACCGCCCTGCCGGGCCATGTACCCTCACGAGCGGTCGCTCGTGGCACGCCTCAAGGACGAACCCTTCGCGCTGATCGGCATCAACTCCGACGACGACCTCGAGAAGCTCAAGCCGGCGCTCGAGAAGGAGAGCATCACGTGGCGCAGCTTCTGGAACGGCAAGCTCGGCACGTCCGGGCCGATCTCGACCGCCTGGGGCGTCAGCTCGTGGCCGACGATCTTCGTCCTCGATGAGGAGGGCGTGATCCGCTACATGAACGTGCGCGAGGCCAAGATGGACGAGGCCGTCGACACGCTGCTCGCCGAGCTCAAGGCCAAGCAGGCCAAGAAGGACGGCAAGAAGTAGCCGTCCGGCGGCTGTGTCGACTGCGGGCGTCCTGGGCTGCGGCTCAGGGCGCCCGCAGTCGCATCACCCAGGAGTCGAAGGCGCCGAGGTTGCCGGTCGGGCCCGCGCGGAAGCGATTCCACGCGAGCAGCAGGCCCGAGAGTGCGCCGCCGAGCTTCGCGTCGGACCAGTGCGCGAGTTGCGGCACGGGGCGCGTGAGCTGGTAACCCGCGGTGTCCTCGTGCACGAAGCCGCGGCGCTCGAGCTCCCGCTGCGCTGCGCTCGCTTCGAGGGCGTTGAGCTCGCGCGCCGGAAGCAGCGGCCGTGTCGCACGTCGGTGCAGCATGCCGCGCGAGCTCGGGTTGAGGTCGCCGACGACAAGGCGGCCACCGGGTGCGACGCAGCGGACGAGCCCGTCGAACCACGCGCGCTGGTCGGGCGAAAAGCTGACGACGCCCGAGGAAATCACGAGTTCGAAGCGCTCGTCGAAGGGCGGCGCCTCGCCGAAGCCGGTGCGACCGCGGAACTCGGTCAGTCCGCTCGCGCGCGCGTTGGCTTCGGCGTTGCGCACCATCTCGGGCGACGGGTCGAAGGCCGCGAGCGAGGCTCCACCGGCGGCGAG
>JABWBL010000229.1 GCA_013360535.1 Planctomycetaceae bacterium | reverse complement strand
CTCCTCGTAGCGCTTGAGCAGGAGTGCGGTCTCCTCCGGCGTGATCGTCTTGTGCCAGAGCGCGTCCTCGCACGCCTGGCGCACGCGGCGGAGCAGCTCGCGCTCGTCGTACTCCATGTAGCCGAGCACGTCGTGCACGGCGTCGCCCGCCTCCACGTGCTCGACGCGGTAGCGGTCCTCGGCGAGCGTCACGTAGATCGCGTGCGTGTCGCCGAACAGGTTGTGGAGGTCGCCGAGGATCTCCTGGTAGGCGCCGACGAGGAAGACGCCCAGGTAGTAGGGCTCGCCGTCCGGCACGTGCAGGTCGATCACCTTGCGCACGTCGTGCATGTCGATGAAGGAGTCCACCTTCCCGTCGCTGTCGCACGTGAGGTCGGCGAGCGTCGCCTGCCGCGTGGGCCGCTGCGACAGCCGGTGGATCGGCATCATCGGGAAGAGCTGGTCGACCGCCCACGAGTCGGGCAGCGACTGGAAGACGGAGAAGTTCCCGTAGTAGGTGTCGGCGAGCGCGCGCTCGAGGGACTCGAGCTCCTCCGGCACGCGCTGCACCTCGCCCATGAGCCTCGAGATCTTCGAGCAGCAGGCGAAGAAGAGCCCCTCCGCCCGCGAACGGCCCGCGAGGTCCAAGTAGCCGAGGTTGAAGAGCTGGCTCGCCTCGTCGCGGCACTGGATCGCGTCGTGGTAGGGCTCCCGCAGGTTGCGGCGGCTGATCGACCGCCAGATCTCGTAGAGCTCGTGGACCACGTCGTGGTCGTTCTCGCCGGGCGCCTGCGGCTCCTCGGTCTGCATCACCTCGTTCGTGTCGAGGATGTCGAAGACGAGCATCGCGTGGTGCGCGACCATCGCGCGGCCCGACTCGGTCACGATCGTCGGCTTCGGCACGTTGCGCGCGTCGCACGCCGCCGAGATCGCGGCGACCACGTCGTTCGCGTACTCCTGCACGGAGTAGTTCATCGACGAGTGGAAGTTCGTGTTCGAGCCGTCGTAGTCGACGGCGAGGCCGCCGCCGACGTCGATGTACTTCATGGGCGCGCCGAGCGAGTGGAGCTCGACGAAGATGCGCGACCCCTCCTGGAGCGCGTCCTTGATGACGCGGATCGAGGGGATCTGGCTGCCGATGTGGAAGTGCACGAGCTGGAGGCAGTCGAGCATCCCCTCCTTCTTCAGCAGCTCGACGGCCAGGACCGTCTCGCGCGAGGAGAGGCCGAACTTGCTCCACGTGCCGCCGCTCTCCGCCCACCGCCCGGCGCCCTTCGACTGGAGCTTCACCCGGATGCCGATGTGCGGCCGGATCCCGTGCTGCCGCGCGACCCGGAGGATCATCTCGAGCTCGCGGTAGCGGTCCACGACGAGGATCGGCAGCCGCCCGAGCTTCTGCGCGAGCAGCGCGGTCTCGACGTACGCCTGGTCCTTGTACCCGTTGCAGACGAGCAGCGCCTCGGGGTCGTCGAGCAGCGCGAGCGCGACGAGCATCTCCGGCTTGCTGCCGACCTCGAGCCCGAGGTGGCAGTCGCGGCCGCAGCGGAGCAGCTCCTCGACGACGTGGCGCTGCTGGTTGACCTTGATCGGGTAGACCGGGCGGTAGCCGCCGTCGTACCCGTACTCCTGCATCGCGCGCTCGAAGCAGCCGGCGATCTCGCGCACCCGCTCCTGGAGGATGTCGGGGAATCGCACGAGCAGCGGCAGCTCGTAGCCGCGCGCGCGCAGGTCCTCGACGAGCTCCACCTCCAACGGTCCTCCGAAAGCGGCCTCGAGCACGCGCCCGATCGCCGCCGCGTCGCCCGCACCCTCCTCGCGCAACGTGAGCTCGCCGCGCATCAACTCTTGTCCGCCGGCGGGAACTGCGCGAACACGATCACGTTCCCGGCGGGATCGTGCACGCAGGTCTCACGCGAGCCGTAGAACGTCGTGCGCCCGTCGAACACGAGCGGCAGGCCCGCGAGGCGCGCGCGGATCGAATCGAGGTCCTCGACCTCGACGAACAGCGTCACGTGCGCCGCGCGCTCGGCCGCCGCCGGGTTGTCCTCGAGCACGCTCGCGCGCGACTGCAGCATCAGCTCGACCGGCCCGTGCTGCAGGATCACGAAGCCGAGCGCGCCGCCGTGCGGCACCTCCGCGAGCTTCTGAAACCCCAGCCGCCCGCACCAGAACTCGAGCTGCGGTTCGATCGCTTCGACCACCAGCACCGGAGTCAGCTTCTTCATCGCGTGGCCTCCAAGCCGCGGATGCTACTCGTTTCGCCTTCCCGGATGGAAAACGAAGCGGGCCGCCCGCGAGTGAACGAGGGCGGCCCGCAGGAAGCGGAGAGCGGCGGTGCAGCTCAGGTGCTGGCGCCGACCTCGTGCTCGTTGGGGGTCGAGGTGGGCACGAACTCGAGCGCGTCCTTGGCCTCGTTCGGCTTGACCTCGATCACGACGCCGCTGCCCGACGGCGTGCGCAGCAGCTGCTCGGCGAGCGGATCCTCGACGAAGCGCTCGATCGCGCGGCGCAGCGGGCGGGCACCGTAGTCCTCGTTGAAGCCCTGCTTGATCAGGAACTCCATCGCGGCGTCGGTCACCGACAGGTGGATGCGCTTCTGCTCGAGCCGCTTGTGCACCTCGTCGAGCTGGAGGCTCACGATGCGGCGCAGGTCGTCGGTGTTGAGCGGGTTGAAGATGATCAGCTCATCGACGCGGTTGAGGAACTCGGGCCGGAAGTGGCGCTCGACCTCGAACATCACGTCGGCCTTCATGCGCTTGGTGCGGTCCTGCGCGGCCTGTTCGGTGTCGACCTTGCCGAAGCCCAGCGAGGCGCCGGCCTTCATCTGCGCCGAACCGAGGTTCGACGTCATGATCAGGATCACGTTCTTGAAGTCGACGTGCCGGCCGAACGAGTCGGTCAGGCGCCCTTCTTCCATGATCTGCAGGAGCATGTTGAAGACGTCGGGGTGCGCCTTCTCGATCTCGTCGAGCAGCACGACCGAGTACGGGCGGCGGCGCACCTTCTCGGTCAGCTGGCCACCTTCCTCGTAGCCGACGTAGCCCGGAGGCGCGCCGACCAGCCGCGAGGCGTTGTGCTTCTCCATGTACTCGCTCATGTCCATGGTGATCACGGCGTCTTCCGAGCCGAACATGAACTTGGCGAGCTGCTTGCAGAGGAACGTCTTGCCGACGCCCGAAGGGCCGAGGAAGACGAACGAGCCCATCGGCCGGCGCGGGTCCTTGAGGCCGGAACGCGAGCGCCGCACGGCGCGCGCGATGGCCTTGATCGCGTCGTCCTGATGGATCACGACCTTGCCGAGCTCGCCTTCCATCGCGAGCAGGCGCTCGGCCTCGGCCTTCTCCAGGCGCGTCAGCGGGATGCCGGTCATCTTGCTGACCGTCTCGGCGATCACGTCGGGATCGACGACGCCGGTCTGCTCCTTGGCGGCCTGCTGTTCCTTCCAGGCCTTCTGCATCTCCTCCTTCTTCTTGCGGACCTGATAGGCCTGGTCACGCAGCTGCGCGGCCTTCTCGAAGTCCTGGGCCGTGACGGCCTCGTCCTTCGAGCGGTCGAGCGCCTCGATCTCGGCGTTGATGGTCTTGAGGTCGGGCGGCGGCGTCATCGACTTGATGCGCACGCGCGCGCCGGCCTCGTCCATCACGTCGATGGCCTTGTCCGGGAGGAAACGGTTGGTGATGTAGCGGGTCGAGAGCTCGACCGCGAGCTCGAGCGCGGCGTCCTCGTACTTGACGCGGTGGTGCGCCTCGTAGCGGTCGCGCAGGCCCTTGAGGATCTCGACGGCCTGCGTCGGGCTGGGAGGCTCGACCACGACCGACTGGAAGCGCCGTTCGAGCGCGCCGTCCTTCTCGATGTGCTTGCGGTACTCGTCGAGCGTCGTCGCGCCGATGCACTGGATCTCGCCGCGCGACAGCGCCGGCTTGAGCACGTTCGAGGCGTCGATCGCGCCCTCGGCGCCACCGGCCCCGACGAGCGTGTGCAGCTCGTCGATGAACAGGATCACGTCCTTGACGCGGCGCACTTCCGTCATGACGGCCTTGATGCGCTCCTCGAACTGGCCGCGGTACTTGGTGCCGGCGACCATCAGCGCGAGGTCGAGCACCACCATGCGCTTGCCGCGCAGGATCTCGGGCACCTCGCCGTCGATGATGCGCTGCGCGAGGCCTTCGACGATCGCGGTCTTGCCGACGCCCGGCTCGCCGAGCAGCACGGGGTTGTTCTTGGTGCGGCGCGAGAGGATCTGCACCACGCGCTCGATCTCGTGCTCGCGACCGATCACGGCGTCGAGCTTGCCCTGGCGCGCGAGCTCGGTCAGGTCGCGGCCGAAGGCGTCGAGCGCCGGCGTCTTGCTCTTGCCGCCGCCACCGCCGCCGCCACCACCGCCGCCGGAGCTGCCGCCGCCGGAGCCGGAGCTCGACTGCGGGCCGCTCGAGCCCGAATCGCCCGAGGATTCCTCTTCCTCTTCCTCCTGCGACTCGGCGCCGAGGAACTCGAGCACCTCCTCGCGGACGTCCTCGAGCTTGACGCCGAGGTTCATCAGCACCTGCGCGGCGATGCCTTCGTTTTCCTTGATCAGGCCGAGCAGCAGGTGCTCCGTCCCGATGTAGTTGTGGCCGAGGTTCGAGGCCTCTTCCATCGAGAGCTCGAGCACCTTCTTCGCGCGCGGGGTGAAGGGCAGCTGGCCCATCGTCACCATCGAGGGACCGCTCTTGACGATCTTCTCGACCTCGGCGCGGATCTTGGTCAGGTCGATGCCCATGTTCTTGAGCACGTTGGCCGCGACGCCGGAGCCTTCTTGCACGAGGCCGAGCAGGATGTGCTCGGTACCGAGGTACTCGTGGTTGAACCGCTGCGCCTCCTGGCGGGCGAGGTTCATCACCTTCTTGGCGCGGTCCGTGAAGCGATCGAACATGGTGTGGCTGCTCCGTGCGCTCGTATGAGGCGCTGGTTTTCCCTGGGGGCCGGTGCGGAGGGCTCCGCCCCGGGGTCGGCGCCGCCAGCGCGGCCACCAACCGAGGTGCATAGTGTCTGTGTGTCGGCCTTCAAGGGCGCGAGGGTTGACCCCGATCGTCCTTGAAGTCCCGCGAAGCGTCCGAGGGCAGTCCGGACGCGAGCGCGACGGCGCATCATGCCGTCGAGGCGCGGGCAGTTTCCACTCAAGCTCCCAAGCCTCGCGAGCCGAACGACGGACCACGTCGCGCGCTCGCGCGACAGCCGACCGGCGGAGCTGGGCCGCAGCCCGCGGCGGCGACGTTTCAGGTCGTCAACGTCTTGAGCTCGTCGCGCAGTCGCGCGGCGGCTTCGTACGCTTCGTCGCGGATCGCCTCGTCGAGGCGCGCGCGCAGCTCGAGGATGCGCTGCATGCGCTGCTGGCTCTCCTCGTCGCCTCCCGGACCGCGCCCGACGTGCGCCTTCGCGCCGTGGATGCGCTCGAGGATCTCCGCGAGCTGGCTGCCGAACACCTCGTAGTCCTTCGCGCAGCCCAGACGCTGGCGCTGGCGGAACTCGCGCAGGGTCATTCCGCAATCGGGACAGGCCGTGACGTTGCTGTCACGCTTGGGCTTCGCCTTGGGCTGCGCCACCGCCTGCAGGAGCTTGAGCGCGGCGTCGAAGCTCTTGGGCACCGGCGCGTGCAGCTTGCGTTCCTTGGCGCACTCGTCGCACAGCCGCTCGGTCGTGCTCGCGAACGAGTAGTGCTCGTGCCCCGTCACCACGTCCTTGTGGAATTCCTGCTGGGGGGTGACGACCGAGACGGTGGCCGGGTTGACGTTGCAGGCTTGGCAGAGCATCGAAGGGGGGGCGCCGCACGGGGGCAGCGCTCGTGAGGAGTTTCCTTCTATAGACCGGCTGGGGCGGTTCGTCGACAGTCGCCGTTCACTCCGGATCGCGAAAGGCCGTCCGCGAGCGGTCGAGCAGCGCCGGCGTGACCTTGTGGCGGCTCAGCACCTGCGCCAATTCGGGCGTTCCGCCCGCGTGGGCCGCCCGCAGCAGGTCGAGGCTGTCGGCGCGGGTGGGCAGGTGCCCGAGGAAGGCTTCGAGCGCGTTGTCGGGGCCGAGCGGGCCACCTT
>JABWBL010000228.1 GCA_013360535.1 Planctomycetaceae bacterium | reverse complement strand
CGCGAAGGCGCGAGCGTGGCTCGAGGGCGACGGCGCGAAGCTCGAGCCCGGTCCGCGCTGGCGGCGCGGCATCGCGCTCGACGCCGCGAGTGGAGCCGCGCTCGACACGCTCGATCCCGCCGGCCTCGCCGAACGGGCCTGGCGTCGCCGGATGAGCGGAGGCGCCGCAGCGGCGCAGGTGCCTGGAAGCTGCTTCCCGTTCGCGCCCTGAACGCGCTCGCGAACCCAGGAACGGCCTGAAAACGGCCCTTCGGCGCCCTCGGGCCCACGTTCAGTTCATCGCGACCTTGCTGCCCTTGAGCACGAGGTCGCCGCTCGCCTTGACCGTGATCTTGTCGCCCTCGATCGTCACGGTGCCGTCCTTCTTGAGCGTGATCTTGGCCTTGCCGACCGTGATCACGGCCTCGTCGGCGATCTCGTGCTCGAAGGTCTTGGCGCTCGACGCGTGCGCGCCGGTGACGCTGACCGTCAGGTCCTTGTCGACGCCGATCGTCATCGCGTCCTGCCCGACGATGCCGATCTCGCCCTTCGACGCGATCGAGGTCGCGCCGTCGACGCCGAGCGTGTAGTCCTTCGTGATCGCGAAGGTCGCCTGGCCCTTGACCGTGACGCTCTCGTCGCCCTTCACCTCGCGCGTGCGGTTCTGGTCGACCGTCTCGACGAGGTTCTTCTTGAGCGTGACGGTCTTGTCGCCTTCGACCGTCTCGCTCTTGTTGCCGGTCACCGTCAGCGTGCGGTCCTTCTCGACCGATTCCGTGCGGTTGTTGCCGACCGTGATCGTCTGGTCGTGGCCGACGTCGAGCACGAGATCGTTCTCGACCTCGTGCAGCTCGTCCTTCTCGGCGTGCAGGAACACCTGCTCCTCGCCGGCCTTGTCCTCGAAGCGCAGCTCGTTGCAGTTGTCGGCGCCGCCGCCGGGGCTCGAGCGCGTGCGGATGCCGGTCTGGGTCTTCGCGCCCGGCAGGCCGAAGGGCGGGAGCTGCACGTCGTTGTAGACAGAGCCGACGACGAGCGGCCGGTCGGGATCGCCGTCGAGGAACGCGACGAGCACCTCCTGCCCGATCCGCGGGAGGTGGAACGCACCGAACGACTTGCCGGCCCACGGCTGCGCGACGCGCACCCAGCACGAGCTCGCGTCGTCCTTCTGGCCCTCGCGGTCCCAGTGGAACTGCAGCTTGATGCGGCCGTGCTCGTCGGTGTGGATCTCCTCGCCGGAGGGGCCCGTGACGACGGCGGAGAGCAGG
This sequence comes from Planctomycetaceae bacterium, assembly GCA_013360535.1. Taxonomy (GTDB): domain Bacteria; phylum Planctomycetota; class UBA1135; order UBA1135; genus F1-120-MAGs118. Next base: position 4,811 of record JABWBL010000228.1, on the reverse strand, counting down.
CCGTGCACGAGCGGGCGGGGCGTGCGGCGCAGCGGCCGGAAGTTGCGCGTCGCGGGCATGCACACGAACGAGTTCGAGTAGCCGCCAGGGCCCGTCGCCGTGTCGGCGGCCATGTGCGAGACCTGCACGAGCACCCACTCGCCGTCGTCCGCCCCGCCGGGCGTCTCGCTCACCGAGAACTTGCCCGCCGGCCGGAACGTGACGCAGGTTCCCTGACCGCTGACGAGGTCGTGCGCGGCCTCGAACGCCTCCATGCGCGCGGTGACCTTCGCGTCGCCGTCGGCCGTCTCGCTCCAGCGCCCCGGCGGGTCGTAGACCTCCCACGCGTCGGCGCCCTCGTACTCGAGCACCGTGCTGACCGTCGACTCGAGCAACGTGGCCGACTTCGTGAAGTCGTAGTCGCGCTCGGTGACCTTGCCGCTCGGCAGGTCCCACGAGCGCTCCCAGGTCTGGATCGTGCTGGTCGTCGCGCCCGACGGGTTGACCTTCAGGTCGGTCTCGTCGCAGTCGGTGAAGGCCGAGCGCGAGTCGGAGAGCACGAGCACGTGCGAGTCCTCGGCGTGCTCGAAGTGCCAGAAGATGCCGTGCTCCTCGAAGAGCCGCGACAGGAAGTCGAAGTCGCTCTCGCGGAACTGCACGCAGTACTCGAGCGTCGGGACCTGCCCGCGCACCTGCACGCGGAAGTCGGAGAGCGAGAGCTCGCCGAAGATCGCCTCGGCGATCTGCACCGGCGTCTTGCCCTGGAAGATGCGGCAGCCCACGCGGCGCGTCAGCAGCCACAGCCACGGCACGACCTCGCACTGGTAGCGGCGCAGCCCGCTCGCGTTGACCTCGCCGGCGCGGAACTGGCGCACGCGGCCGTGGAAGTGGCGCAGCCCGAACGCCGGCGTGTCGACCGAGAACGTGACCGGCTTGCCGACCATGTCCTTGGGCGCGACGCCGAGGTCGTCGGACACCAGCTGCAGCTGGAACGAGAAGAGCTGCGACAGCCCTTCGGTCCCGCTGAAGCTGTCGAGCAGGAAGACGTCGGGTCCCAGCGGACACTGGAACTTGAGCGTGCGTTCGGTGGGCAACGGAAGACTCCGCGCGGCGACGGGAGGGGAGGAGCGAAAGCGACCGGGGCCGCGCGCCCGACCCCGGTCGGTGGCGAGCGGCCCCGTGAATCATGCACCGACGCGCAGCGCCGGCGCTCGAGCGGCGATCAGCAGGGCTTCATCGTCGCGAGGTCGTAGCCGACCGGAATCGGCGTGCCGGCCTTGTTCTTCGAGTCGTAGGGGATGCGCTTGATCTCGATCTTGGTGAAGTTGAACGAGAGCGTCTCCGAAGGGTCACCCATGTTCAGGCCGGAGAACGTGTAGTTCGAGCACAGCACGTCGGTCAGGATGATCTCGACGAACGTGTTGTTGTCGTCCTTGGTGAAGTGGATCGTGACCTTCTTGGTCTCGCCCTTGGTCGTCCACGCGAAGAGCTTGGGGCTCGCGGCGTCGTAGTTCTTCGACACCGCCACTTCCGAGAACGTCGGCTTGTTGTTGGCGCGGTCGGCGACCTTGCCGGCCGTGGCCTCGACGTGGCGCAGCGTGCTGAAGTTGCAGTTGTGGACCTCGATCCACTTGTCGTGCTTCTCCTCGGTGACGGTGCCTTCGACGCCTTCGATCTGGATGTAGATGGCCATGTGCTGGGTTGTGGGGTTGAGTGCGAGAGATGGGGAGGTGTCTCGCCCCGAGGTTGGGGGCTCGACCCGTCTGGAGGCGGTTCAGCGCCGTTCCGCGACACGGTACAGGAACTTGCCCGCCCCGTCGACGTCCACCTCGACGCCGGCGATCTGGATGCCGTCGCCAAGGCGCGCGAGGAACTCGGCGGCGAGCTCGGGCAGCAGGGAGCGGTTGAGGATGTGGTCGACGTTGCGGGCGCCCGAATCGACCTCGGTGCAGCGGGCCGCGATGGCGTCGACGAGCCCCGGCGTCCAGGTGAACGGAGCCTTGTAGTTGGCCTCGACGCGGCGCGCGACCTTCCTCAGCTTGAGCCCGATGATGCCGCGCAGGACCTTGTCCGAGAGCGGGAAGTAGGGGAGCACGTTGACGCGGCCGAGGAACGCGGGCTTGAAGAACTTGAGCAGCTCCGGCCGCAGCGCCTCGGCGAGCCCCGCCGCATCCGGCATCGTCTCCGGATCCTTCCACAGCGACATGATCGTGTCGGTGCCGGCGTTGGTCGTCATCAGGATGACCGTGTTGCGGAAGTCGATGTCGCGGCCCTCGCCGTCCTTCATCTGGCCCTTGTCGAAGACCTGATAGAAGACGTCCTGCACGCCGGGGTGCGCCTTCTCGAGCTCGTCGAGCAAGAGCACCGAGTAGGGCTTGCGCCGCACGGCCTCGGTGAGCACGCCACCCTCGCCGTAGCCGACGTAACCCGGAGGCGAGCCCATCAGGAGCGAGACCTTGTGCTCCTCCTTGAACTCGCTCATGTTGATCACGGTCATGTTCTGCTCGCCGCCGTAGAGCAGCTCCGCGAGCGCGATGGCGGTCTCGGTCTTGCCGACGCCGCTCGTGCCGACCAGCATGAACACGCCGATCGGTCGCGTGGGATCGGTCAGGTTCGCGCGGCTGGTGCGGATCGCCTGTGCGAGCGCCTCGAGCGCCGCCGACTGGCCGACGACCCGCTCCTCGAGGCGTTCGCGCAGCGCGAGCACGTTCTGGATCTGGTCGGAGACCATGCGACCGATCGGGATGCCGGTCCAGTTCGAGATCACCTCGGCGATCGCCTGCGCGTCGACGGCCGGATGCACGAGCGGTTCCTCGCCCTGCAGCGTGCGCAGCTCCTTCGTGAGCCGCTCGAGCTCCGCGCGCGCGGCCTGCTTCTCCTCGCCCGAGAGCGGCGCTTCCTTCGAGTCCTTCACGAACTCGCGCTCAAGCTTCTCGCGCGTCGTGCGCACGGCCTTCACGAGCGCCAGTTCCTTGTCCCAGCGCTCCTTGAGCGCCTTTTCCTCGGCTTCCAGCGCGGTCTTCTCGGTTTCCAGCGCCGTGAGCCGCTCGCCGTGCGCGTCGCTCGCGAGGTTCTCGCGCGCGAGCAGTGTGCGCGCTGTCTCGTTCTGCACGGCGCGGCGGCGGCAGTCCTCGAGCGCCGCCGGCGTCGCCGACTGCGACAGGTTCACGCGCGCGCAGGCCGTGTCGAGGATCGACACCGACTTGTCGGGCAGCTGACGGCCCGAGAGGTAACGCATCGAGAGCCGCACCGAGTCGACGATCGCCTCGTCGAGCACGCGCACGCCGTGGTGGCGCTCCATCGTCGCCGCGAGGCCGCGCATGATCTGCACGGCGACTTCCTCGCTCGGCTCCTCGACCTTGACGACCTGGAAACGCCGCGCGAGCGCCGCATCGCGCTCGAAGTACTTCTTGTACTCGGCCCACGTCGTCGCCGCGATCGTGCGCAGCTCGCCGCGCGCGAGCGCCGGCTTGAGCAGGTTCGCCGCGTCGCCCTGTCCCGCCGAACCGCCCGCGCCGATCAGCGTGTGCGCCTCGTCGATGAACAGCACGATCGGCTGCGGGCTCGCCTTGACCTCCTCGATCACGCCCTTGAGGCGGTTCTCGAACTCGCCCTTCACTCCGGCGCCGGCCTGCAAGAGCGAGAGGTCGAGCGTGCGCACCGCGATGTTGCGCAGCGGCGGCGGCACCTCGCCCGCGACGACCTTCAGCGCAAAACCCTCGGCCACGGCCGTCTTTCCGACGCCCGGCTCGCCCGTGAGGATCGGGTTGTTCTGGCGCCGGCGCGTGAGGATGTCGATCACCTGCCGGATCTCGGTCTCGCGGCCGAGCACGGGATCGAGGTGGCCCGAGCGCGCGCGCTGCGTCAGGTCGATCGTGTACTGGTCGAGGTTGGGCGTGCGGCCCGAGCCCGCGGCGCGAGCTCCGGGCGCGGCGGGACCGCTGTCGAGGCTGGTCGCCTTCTGCGCCTCGATGGAGTTGGCCGTGATGCCGGCGAGCTCGCGCTTGAGCGCATCGAGCGGGATCTTCTCGAATTCCGGGCTCGCGGCGAGCGCGTGCGCGGCGAGGCCTTCGCTCTGCATCAGCGCGACGAGCACGTGGCCCGAGCGCGTCTGCGCCGCCTCGAAGTCGAGCGACGCGACCATCCACGCGTCTTTCGCGAGCTCGACCAGCGCGGGGCTGAGCGCAGGCGGGCGAGCGTTGCCGGTCTTGAGGCGATCGAGCGCGCGCGAGAGGTCCGCGGCGAGTCGTCCCGCATCGGCGCCGTAGTGCTTCGCGATCAGCTGCAAGTCGGCGCCCTGCGCCTCGACGAGCTTCACGAGCCAGTGCTCGACCTCGACGTTGTAGTGCGTGCGCGACAGGCACAGGCCGGCGGCGGCCTCCAGCGACTGGCGGCAAGTGTCGTCGAGGCGCCCGACGAGCGAGCGCAGGTTCACGGAAGCCATGGGAAGAGTCTCTTCGGTTCGAAGGTGGGGGACGGGCTCTAGCTCGAAGCGAGCGAGAATAGCACCCGCTGCTGGGCCTGATCGGGCCCGCGAGCGGTGAGTCGGGTGTTCCAGCCCAGCCGCGGCTCGACCGGGCCGGTGCGCGCGAGCTGCGTCTCGAGCTGGGCCCCGCGCTCGAGCGTCAGCGCGATGTCGAAATCGAGGCGTCCGTCGCAATATTCGGCGAGCAAGGCGCGCAAATCGGCGAACAGCGGGCCGTCGGGGCGCAGCTCGAGGAAGCGCTCGCGCGACATCGGCCCGATCTCGACGCGGATGCGCGAGGCGACGTCCCAGTAGCGAGTCCCGAGCAAGGCACCGCTGCCGAGCGCGGCGTTGGTGCCGCCGGGCT
>JABWBL010000227.1 GCA_013360535.1 Planctomycetaceae bacterium | reverse complement strand
GAACTTGCCCCGCACGGCCAGCGCGCCCCCCGCGAGGCCCGCGAGGCAGATCACGATCACGTACGGCGTCACCTGCACGGTCAGGTCGCGCATCGCCGCCGCGTCCTCGCCGAGCCAGCGCCAGCCGGTCAGCGGCATCACGTCGGGCATCAGCGCGACCCCGGCCATCACGACCACCGTCAGCGCGAGCAGGATCCACGCGGCGAGGCGCAGCGTCTCCCACATCAGCGCGCGCCCGGCCTCGTCGCCGCGGTCCGCGTCGGCCTCGGTCATCGAGCTCTGCAGCGCCGTCGACACCGCGCCCTCGCCGAGCAGGCGCCGGAACAGGTTCGGCACGCGCCACGCCGTGACGAAGGCGTCGTACACCGCCGACTTGTCGCCGAACAGGTAGGCCGTCAGCGCCTCGCGGCCGTACCCGAGCACGCGCGAGAGCGCCGTGAAGCCCGAGATCAGCGCGGTGCGCGCGACCAGCTTGCGATGGCGCCCGACCACGTCGGCCGGCGCCGCCGCGTTCCCCTCTTCCCCGCTCATGAGCGTGTGCGCGCGCCGAGTTTCAGGCGAGCAGCTCGCCCGCGAGCTTCTGCACGAGCTTGCCGTCGATCACGCCCTTGTGCTTGGCCATCGCGGCCTTCATCAGCACGCCGATGTCCTTCTTCGACGTGATCCCGAGCTCGCCGATCAGCGCCGCGACCGCCGCCTTGGTCTGCGCCTCGTCGAGCTGCTGCGGCAGGTAGCGCCGTACGACCGCGAGCTCCGCCTGCTCCTTCGCCACGAGGTCGTTGCGCCCCGCCGCCGTGAACTGCGCGATCGACTCCGCGCGCGTCTTCGCCGCCGCCTGCAGGATCGTCATCACCAGCTCCTCGGTGATCTCCTTGCCCTGCTCGATCTCCTGCTTCTTCACTGCCGCGACCAGCATGCGCAACGTGTCGCGCGCCACTTCGTCGCGCGCCAGCATCGCCTGCTTCACATCGGCCTGCAGCTTCTCGTACAGCGTCATGTCGTCTCCTCGCACCTTCCGGGAGCCGCAGATGCTAGCCCTTCCCTTCAGCGCGAAACATATGGACGCGCAGCGAAAAACGCCGCACTCAGTGCACGGAGAGGCGCAGGGAGAGCGTGTGGGAACGGCCGGGAGAGAGGGAGACGGAGTTGGCGGCGACGTTGGCGCTCTCGACGCACAGGAACTTGGGCCAGTCGTCGCCGAGGTCGGCCATGCGGGCGGCGGCGAGGTCGAAGGGGTTCCAGACGACGGTCGAGCGGGCGCCGCGTTGTTCGAGCACGAGCGTGCGGCCGAGCAGCGGGTCGTCGAGCTCGAGCGAGGCGGGAGCGGCAAGGTAGACGCGGTCGGCGGGGCCGGTGAGCGTGAGCGGGACGCCGCTGGGAGGCTGCTCGCGGAAACTGTCGAGCTTGTCGACGTAGCGCGTGCTCTCGAGGCCACGCAACGTCACGCGGCGCACGTCGGAGACGGCGAGGTAGGTGTGCAGCGCGGCTTCGAACGTGAACCCGGTCGTGTCGGTGTTGTGGACCGTGAGCGCGAGCGCGAGCTCGTCCGCGGCGTCGAGCGAGAGTTCCGCGCGGAAGCGGTGCGGCCAGAGCGCGCGCGTGGTGTCGTCGTCGCAGAGCTCGAGTCGCGTCCGCAGTCCGCTCGCACGCTGCTCACGCTCGATCACGCGCCACTCGACGCGCCGCGCGAAACCGTGCGCGCCGCGGCCGAGCTTGAGCGGGTCGTCGCCGAACCACGGGAAAATCAGCGGGATTCCACCGCGGATCGCCTGCCCACGCTCGAAGCGCGAGCGCGACGACAGGAACAACACGTCGCGCCAACGCGCGAGGTGCGCACCTTGCGTGCAGAGGTCCGTCGTGTCGGAGCGCAGCCAGTGGAGCGTCATGGAAAGGAGGCGGCGGATTCAGCGCAGCCGCACGAGCAACGGAAGGTGATCCGAACCGACGTCGGGGAGCAAGCGTGCGTCGAGCGGCTCGAGGCCGCGCGTCCACACGTGGTCGATACGCACCAGCGGCGGCAGCGGCAGCGAGCGGTAGCGCAGGAAGACCGGGAAGCTGAGCCCGAGTCCGGCGCCCACTTGCTCGAACGCCTCGATGAAACCGGCCTCGCGCAGGCTCGCGACGAGCGGACAGCGCGTTCCGACGTTGAAGTCGCCGGCGAGGATCGTCGGAAGGGTGTTCGGCAGGTCGTGCGCCCACGCGTCGATGTGCTCGCCGCCTTCGCACCACGGCCCGAGTACCGTGATCTGCATGCGCGAGTGCACGTCGACGAGCTGGAGCTCGCCGCGGGGCGCCAGCAGGACCGCGCGCAGCACGGTCGCGCCGTCGCCGAGCTCCTCGAAGCTCGCATCGCGCAACGGAAAGCGCGCGAGCAGGCCCTTGCCGGGAATTCCGCCGGGAAATAGCGCGCGGTGGGCGAACGGCAGCTCCGCAGCGGCCTCGATGGCCGCCGCCTGGCGCGCCGAGAGCTCCTGCAGGAACACGACGTCGGCTTCGAGCGTGCGCAGCGCGTCGCGCAACTGCTCGCCCGTCGCGCGGCCGGCTCCGGCGTTGAGTGTCACGACGCGCAGCTCACCTTCGACCGGTCCCGGCTCCTCCGCGAAACCACGCTGCAGTTGCGGCACGAACAGCACGAGCCACGCACAGGCCCAGAGCGCGTGCAAGGCGGCCTGAACCCACGAGCGACGCACAGCGGCAACGGCGAGACCGACGCTCGCGCCGAGCCAGCCGAGTTCCGCGAGGTGCAGCGGAAAGCTGAGCGGCCACAGGCGCGCACCGACGAAGGACGACGTGAGCAACGCCAGCAACGTGAGCGCTCCGAAGACGTCGAGCACGAGGCTCGCGCTCCGGAGCGCATGGAGAACGACAGGCCGCACGGGAGTGCCGCTCTGGCCGGGAAGTCCTTTCAGACCTCGTCGGGCTCGTCCGCCTCAGGTTCGTCCGGCTCGGGTGCCTCGGGCAGGGCCTCGTCCGCCGCGTCCGCACCTTCGCCGCCCTCCTCGGTCGGCCGCACGACACGCCGTTGCACCGTCGCCTGGTACTGCGTGAGGTCCTCGGCGCTGACGAGCTCGAGGCCGACCAGCCGGTCGCCTTCCTTGAGGTTGACGAGGCGCACGCCCTGCGTGTTGCGTCCCATCGGTCGCATCTCGGCCACAGGCGAGCGCACGATCATGCCCGACTCGGTGATGAACATCACTTCGTCGTCCTCGCGGCAGAGCACGGTGCCGATCACCTGGCCGTTGCGGCCTTCGGTGCGGATGTTGATGACACCCTGACCCCCACGACCCTTGATCGGGTAGTCCTCGATCGGCGTGCGCTTGCCGAAGCCGTTCTCGCAGGCCGAGAGCAGGAACGTGTCGGGCACGGCGACCTTCATGTCGACGACCTTGTCGTCATCGAGCAGCCGGATGCCGCGCACGCCGTAGCTCGTGCGGCCCATCGAACGCACGACTTCCTCGCCGAAGCGGATCGCCTGACCGTTGGCGCTCGCGATCGTGATCGTGTCGCCCGTCTTGCACAGACCGACCGCGACGACCTCGTCGTTCTCCTCGAGCAGGATGGCGCGGATGCCGCCCTTCTTGGGGCGCGAGTAGGCCTCGAGCACCGTCTTCTTGACCGTGCCGCGGCGCGTGGCGAAGAACACCGAGTGGTCCTTGTCGAACTCGACGACGCGCAGCACGTTGGTGATGCGCTCGCCTTCCTGCAGCTCGATCAGGTTCGAGAGCGCGCGCCCGGCGCTGGTGCGGTTGGCCTCGGGCAGGTTGTAGACCTTGAGCCAGTAGACCTGCCCGCGGTTGGAGAAGCACAGCACGTGGTCGTGCGTGCCCGCGACGAACAGCGACTGGACGACGTCGCCTTCCTTGGTCTCCGAGCCGATGATCCCGCGGCCGCCGCGGCCCTGCGTACGGTAGTCGTCGAGCGGCGTGCGCTTGACGTAGCCGTCGCGCGAGAACGTGACCACCATCATCTCCTCGGTGATCAGCTCCTCGATGTCGAAGGAGCCGTCGACTTCCTCGACGCTGATCTCGGTGCGGCGTGCGTCGCCGTACTTCTGGTCGAGGTCGTCGAGGTCGGACTTGATGATCGCCACGACACGCTCGTCGCGCGCGAGGATGTCCTTCAGGTCGGCGATCTCGGCGAGCAGCGCGTTGAACTCTTCCTCGAGCTTCTCGCGCTCGAGTCCGGTCAGGCGCGCGAGGCGCATGTCGACGATCGCCTGCGACTGGCGCACGCTGAGCGCGAAGCGCTGCTGCAGGCCTTGCTTCGCCTCTTCCGGCGTCGCGCTCGCGCGGATGATGCGGATCACCTCGTCGATGTTGTCGACGGCGATGCGCAGGCCCTCGACGATGTGCTTGCGCTCCTCCGCCTTGTCGAGCAGGAACTGCGTGCGGCGGCGGATGACTTCCTTGCGGTGCGCGACGTAACTGTCGAGCAGGCCGCGCAGGTTGAGCGTGCGCGGCTGGCCGCGGTCGATCACGAGGTTGATGATCGACTGCGTCGACTGCAGCGGCGTGTACTGGAAGAGCTGGTTGACGATGACCTGCGGGTCCTCGCCCTTCTTCAGGTCGATCGAGAGCCGGATTCCCGTGCGGTCCGAGAAGTCCTGCACGTTCGAGATGCCGGTGATGCGCTCGTCGTTCACCACCTCGACGATCTTCTCGATGATCGCTTCCTTGCGGACCTGGAAGGGAATCTCGGTGAAGACGATCGAGGAGCGGTTCTTGTTCTCGACGACGTGGTACTTGCCGCGCACGCGGCAGATGCCGCGGCCCGTCGCGTAGGCCTGCAGGATCCCGCGCCGGCCCATCACGATGCCGCCGGTCGGGAAGTCGGGGCCCTTGACGACCTCGCACAGCTCGCCGATCGTCACGTCGGGGCGCTCGAGCACCAGACGCAGCGCCGCCACGACCTCGCGCAAGTTGTGCGGCAGGAGGCTCGTCGCCATGCCGACCGCGATGCCGTCCGAGCCGTTGCACAGCAGGTTCGGGAAACGCCCGGGGAGCACGACGGGCTCGGTGCGCGTCTCGTCGTAGTTGGGCTGGCGGTTGACCGTCTCCTTGTCGAGATCGGCCATCATCTCGACCGTCACGCCGGTCATGCGCGCTTCGGTGTAACGCATGGCCGCCGCGCCATCGCCGTCGATGTTGCCGAAGTTGCCCTGGCCATCGATCAGCGGGTAGCGCGTGCTGAAGGACTGCGCGAGGCGCACGAGCGTCGGGTAGATCACCGACTCGCCGTGCGGGTGGTAGTTGCCCGACGTGTCGCCGGCGATCTTCGCGCACTTGCGGTACTTGGCGCGGGGACCGAGGTTCAGGTCGTCCATCGCCACGAGGATGCGGCGCTGGCTGGGCTTGAGGCCGTCGCGGACGTCCGGGAGGGCGCGAGCGTGGATGACCGAGAGCGCGTAAGTCAGGTACGACTCGCGCATCTCGCGCTCGATGTGGCGCTCCTCGATGCGGCCGTCGGACGCGGAGGGCGGAGGGGGTTCGGTCGTCGTCATTGCGAGGCGCGAGTCGCGGCCTTGTCGTTCGAGCAGAACCCGCCGGAAAACAGCCCTTCGCAGGGCGCCGGCGGGGCGCGGGATTATCGAGGAAAGAGGGCCGGGATTCCAGCGCGGAGAGGCTCACCCGAGGGCGTAGGAACGGGCTTTTTCGCTCGCTGCGGGCGCTGCGTGCCGATGGCGGGGCGCGCGCGAGCGCGGCACACTTGGGGGGCATGGCCAATCCCACTGAAATCCCCGCGCTCGGGCAGGCGCTCGGCCGCCTTCCGACCGGCCTCCACATCGTCACCGCGGTCACTTCCGGCGCTCCGACGGGCTTCGTCGGTTCGTTCGTGATGCAAATGGGCCTCGTGCCGCCGGTCGTCGCCGTCGCGGTCGGCAAGGACCGCCCGCACCTCGACGCGATCCGCTCCGCCGGCCATTTCGGCGTCTCGATCCTCGCCAAGGGCTCGAACGACCTGATGGGGCGCTTCTTCCGCAAGCACGAGCCCGGCAGCGGCCCGTTCGACGGCCTCGCGCTCGAGCACGGCGCCCACGGCACGCCGGTGATCGCGGATGCGCTCGCGTGGCTCGAGTGCCGCGTGACG
>JABWBL010000226.1 GCA_013360535.1 Planctomycetaceae bacterium | reverse complement strand
AGCCCTGTTCGGGGGCCGCGGCGAGCCCCCCGGCCACGAGGGCCAGTCCCAGCAGTCGGAAGAACATGCGTCGTCGCCCGAGATCGGCCCGGAGGCGCGCCGGCTTGAGCGCCGGGCCCGTCCCCGGCCTCAGGGCCGCGCCCAGTCGGGAAGCGTCGACTCGATGCCCAGCCCCGAGCGGATCCAAAGCTCGAAACAGGCCGTCAGCAGCCCGACCCCGACGACATCGACCCACAGCCCCACGCGCAGCATGGTCGCCATCGGAATGCGCCCCGACGCGAAGGCGATCGCGTTGGGCGGCGTCGCTACGGGCAGCATGAAGCCGAGCGAGGCCGCCACCGCCGCCGGGATCATCAGGAGCCGCGGGTCGTGCCCGCCCTGCACCGCGGTCTGGCTCAGGATCGGCAGCATCAGGCTCGTGAGCACCGTGTTCGACGCGAGCTCCGAGAACAGCGTGAGGAACAGCGCGATGACGCCGACGACGAGCCAGATCGGCAGGCCGCCGAGCAGCGGTGAGAGCGAAGTCCCGATCACGCGGTCGAGGCCGCAGGCCTGGAAGCCCTCGGCGATGCACAGGCCGCCGCCGAAGAGCAGCAGCATGTCCCAGGGCGTCTTGCGCTGCACGACGTTCCAGTCGAGCAGGCGCTCGCCACTCGCCGTGCCGGCGGGAATCAGGAAGCAGGCGCACGACACGAGGATCGCCACCGTCGCGTCGCTCACGAACCCCTTGAAACGCGCAGGCCCTCCATCGAGGCCGAGCGACTGCAGCTCCGCCAGCGCCGGATTCCAGCCCGGCAGCCGCCAGTCTCCGAGCGCGACGCCCTCGCGCGTCACCCACGCGAGCGCCGTGAGCACGAACACCGCCGCCATGCGCCGCTCGCCCGTCCCCATCACGCCGAGGCCCGCGCGCTGGGCGTGGATCACTTCCTTCGCCGCCAGCGACTCGTCGCTGACCTTCAACGCCCCGCGCGTCAGGATCCACCACAACGCGAGCACGAACAACGCGACGAACGGCAGCCAGCACGCGATCCACGTGCCAAAACCGATCGACGGCGCGCCGGGATGCAATTTCGCGAGCGTGCCGAGCAGCAACTGGTTGGGCGCCGTGCCCACCGGCGTTCCGATGCCCCCGATCGACGAGCCGTAGGCGATGCCGAGCAGCAGCGCGATGCCGAAGTTGCGGTTGCGCGCACCGTCGAGCGTCGTGATCACCGCGAGCCCGATCGGATACATGAGCAGCGTCGCCGCCGTGTTGTTGACCCACAGCGAGACGAAGGCCGTCGCGGCCGTGAAGCCGAGCACGAGCGCGCGTGGCCGCGTGCCGACGCGCTCGACGACCCACAGCGCCATGCGCCGGTGCACGCCCCAGTGCTCGAGCCCCGACGCGACCACGAACGCGCCGAAGAAGAGCATCACGATGTCGTGGAAGTAGGCCTCGGCCGCCTTTTGCGCCGGAACGACGCCGAGGAGCGGCAGCAGCGCGGCGGGAATCAGCGACGCGGCGCCGAGCGGCATGCCTTGCGTCAGCCACATCACCGCCGTGAGCGCCGTCACGGCCGCCGCACGCCGCTGCAGCGGCTCGAGTCCGAGCCCCGGCGCGAGCAGCACGATCAGGAACAGCGCAAGCCCGCCCCAGCGCCCGGCGCGCGCGACCCGCGGATGGACTTGCGCCTCCGCGGCCTCTCGCGCCGGCGCTCCGCTCATCCTTGCCGCTCCACCTCGGCGACGAGCCACGCAAGGTACGGCGCGGCGACGTGGGCGGGTTCGAGCGCGACGAGCTCGGGCACCTCATAAGGATGCAGCCGCGCGAAGGCGCGCTCGAGCTCCGGCAGGCGCTCCGCCGTCGTCTTGATCACGAGCAGCACCTCGTTCGCCTCCTCGACCGCGCCCTTCCAGCGGTACACGCTGCTCAGCCCAGGCTGAAAGCTGACGCAGGCGGCGAGCCGCTCTTCGACGAGCGCCCGGGCGAGCGCGCGCGCCCGCTCGAGGTCCGGCGCCGTTGAAACGACCCAACGGACCACGCTCGCGTCCTGCGCCATGCCGCCATCCTAGCTCGGCTTATTCATGAACCTCGTAGCGAGAACGCGAAAGCGCCGGCGATGCAAGGCGCGAGGATGGTTCTGGCCGGAGGCGACCTGTACGGTCGCTGAGGACGAGAACCACCGCAGCAACGCAGCAGCGTCGAGCGATTTCGCGTTCGCAGTAGAGGGTCATGAATAAGGCGGGCTAAGTGCGCACTCGGGCCCTGTGCCAGCGCCCGCAGCGCTCCTACAATTTCCCGCCCTATGCCGCTGCTCCACTCCGCCGTGATGAAGGTGATGCCGCATGTGCCCAAGGCGATCCTGTGGCGGGTCGCGAAGCGCTACGTCGCCGGGGACACGCTGCAGTCGGCGATCGAGCGCCTCAAGCTGCTCAACGGCCGCGGCCACCCGGGCGTGATCGACGTGCTCGGCGAGGACGTCAACAGCGAGGAACAGGCGCGCCACGTCGTCGCCGAGTACAAGCAGGCTGCCGACGCCGTCGTCGAGAACTCCATCCAGGCCTACGTGTCGGTCAAGCCGACGCACCTTGGCCTGCGCAGCTCCGAACGCCTCGCGCTCTCCAACTACGCCGAGCTCGCGAAGTACTGCAAGGCGCGCAAGCTCTTCCTGCGCGTCGAGATGGAAGACGCCTCGACCACCGACGCCACGCTGCGCATCTTCGAGGAGCTGCGCAAGGAACACGACAACGTCGGCCTGGTCCTGCAGTCGCGCCTCTTCCGCACCCCCGACGACATCGCCAAGCTCGCGCCCGGCCCGCTCAACATTCGCATGGTGAAGGGCATCTACCTCGAGCCCGCCAACATCGCCCACACCGAACCCGAGCCCATCCGCCAGGCCTACATCGCCTGCACCCAGCAACTCTTCGAACGCAAGGCCTTCGTCGCCCTCGCCACCCACGACGCCGCCATGGGCGACCGCTGCGCGGAGCTTGCCAAGCGTCTCCGCGTGGAGAGGAACGGTTACGAGTTTCAGGTGCTGCTCGGCGTCATGGAACCCTTGTGGCAGACTTGGCAAGCGCAGAATCACGTCGTGCGGGTGTATGTGCCGTTTGGGCCGCAGTGGCAGCCGTATTCGCTCCGCAGGATGAGGAAGAACCCGCAGATCTTCTGGAACGTGACGCGGGCGATGTTCGGCATGAAGTGAGCGCGCGGAGAAGGTGAGAGCGCGAGGCGTAGGAAAGCACGAGGCCGAGCCCGCGGCACGTTCCAGAAGATCTGCGGGAGGAACGCAACGGCGGCGGAGCGAATGCGGCTGCCACTGCGGCCCAAACGCCACATACACCCGCACGACGTGACCGTGTTGGTGGAAGACCACCAACACGGGGCTATTGGTTGCGCCTCGCCTTGCGGCGAGGCGAGGCGCTTGAGGCCGAACGCCCAGAGAAGCGAAGGCGGCTGAGAGGTTAGGTGGGACGGTTCGCCGCCACAGGGGACAGAAGCGGCGAGAGAAGGGCGATCAGGGGCGGGTGCGGGCTTGCTCGCGCAACCACACGGCCTTCACTTCCTTGTCGAAGAACTTTGCGTCGCGGACTGGGTGGATGTTGACGCGTCGGACAGCGAGTTCGTCGCCGCGTTCGAAGAGGGCACCGAAGACCGGTTCGTTCGGTGGTTCGCCTTGGGGATAGACCTCGTACTCTCCGGCGGCGAAGCGGCGCTCGGCCTCGAGTTCGACTTCCGCTCGGAATTCGGCGAGGAGTTGCTTCTCGGCCTGCAGCAGCTCTTCGCGGGACTTGCCGGCGAATTCGCGCTCCCAGTCGGCCTCGGTTCCGATTGGGACGGGAACGCTGGGCGGGCTTGGGGGGGCGGTCGGCGGCGTGGAGGCCACACGTTCGGCGGGAACGACAGCGTCGACTTTGGCGGGGAGTGCTTCGCGGAGGGCGGCCGAAGGTTCTGGGTTGTCGGAGGGCTGCGGAGAGTTGCGAGGTTCTGCCGCAGACGAGCCGCGATCGGTAGCGCTCGACGGCGCGTCGCGCATCAGGAACGCGAGGAGCCCTGCGGCGAGTGCGGCGATCACGACAACGCGGAGAATTCGCATGGAGAAACCTCGTTTCGGATTCGGCTCGCCCTCAGCTGCCAGTGCCTCCGCAGGAGCTCTCGCTTCCCTACTTGCCCATGGCCAATCTTCTTGCGAGCACTTCGCTGAGCGCGTTGGTGCGCAGGATCTTTTCGGCGGTGAGTTGGTAGTCGTAGGGGACGCGGGACCAGGTGATGCGGCGGTCTTCGAGGATGGCGTAGCAGGCGCGGTTGTCGGAGTCGCGGGGTTGGCCGACGGAGCCGACGTTGATGAAGCACTTGGCGTCGGGGGGGAGGTCGAGGGTGAATTCGGAGGCGCCGCCGAGGCCGTGGAAGCGCAGGGACTCGTCGTGCAGGCCGGGGTGGTGGGTGTGGCCGGCGAGGGCGATGCCGGAGAAGCTGTCGAAGACCGAGCGCAGCTTCTCGGGGTTGAGGAAGCCGTCCGTGGAGAGCACGTACTCGCGCACGGGGTCGCGCGGCGAGCCGTGCACGAAGAGGAAGCGACCCTCGGAGTGCGAGAGCGGCAGGTTCCGCAGGAAGCGCCAGCGCGCCTTCTTGGCGGCGCCCGAGTACCAGGCCGGCAGCATGCGGTCGCGCGTGTACTCGATGGCGCCGCGCGCGTGCGGGTTGAAGTCGGATGCGTCGCGGAAGAGCGCCTCGTCGTGGTTGCCCATCAGGCACAGCCGGCAGCGCGCGCGCACGACGTCGACGCAGTACTCGGGCTCGGGCCCGTAACCGACGACGTCACCCAGGCAGTAGACGGTCTCGATCCCGCGCCGGTCGATGTCGGCGAACACCGCGTCGAGGGCCTCGCGGTTGGCGTGCAGGTCCGAGATCAGCGCGACCCTCATCGTGCGCCGTCCGCGAACTGCCTGACGGCGGCCTCGACGAGCTGCGTGCGCACCTCGGGCAAGGCTCCGCGCAACGTGGCGCCGGAAGCCTTGGCATGGCCTCCGCCGCCGAAGCCCCGCGCGAGCCGGTTGACGTCGTACTCGGTCTTGCTGCGCGCCGAGAGCTTGATCGAGCCGTCCTTGAGCTCGCGCAGGAAGAGCACGACCTCGACGCGACCGACCGCGCGCAGGAGGTCGAGCAGGTCGTCGCCATCGGGGAGGTCGACTTCGCCCGGGCCCGCCAGCGGAAGGTCGACCACCGCGAGCCGCCCGTCGGCGAAGTACTCGAGGCGGTTGAGCGCCCGCGCGACCCCGAGCGGCTGCTGGCGGCTCTGGCGCTGGTAGATCGAGTTGAAGAGCTCCGAGGGCACGACACCGAGCTCGACCGCCTCCGCCGCGGCCGCGAAGGTCTCGGCGTCGGTGTTCGAGTACTTGAACCAGCCGGTGTCGGTCACGATCGACGTGTAGACGCCGCGTGCGGCGCGCTGGTCGAGCGGCACTCCGAGCTCGCGCGCGATGCGCCGCACGAGCAGGCCCGTCGCCGACGCCTTGACGTCGACGTAGGCCGCATCCCACCACGGCGTTCCGTGCGCGATGTGGTGGTCGATCACGAGCTTGCGCGAGCCCGCCGCCGCGAGCGGCGCCTTCATCGCGCCCGTGCGCTCGAGCTCGTTGAAGTCGAGCATCACCGCCACGTCGTGCGCCGGCAGCGCTCCGCCCTCGAACACGCGGAACTTCAGGCCGGACCCGAGGTAGTCGAGCTGCGCCGGAAGCGGATCGGTGTTCTCGATCCAGACCTGCTTGCCCATGCGCTCGAGCACGCTCGCCAGCGCCGCCTGCGCGCCGAGGCAGTCGCCATCGGGGCGCACGTGCCCACACAGCAGGAAACGCTGCGCGCTGCGGAGCAGGTCGAGCGCGGCGGCGCGGTCGGATTCGGGACGGGGCGGCGAGGCTTGGGTCATCCTGGGATCTTTGTCCGGGGGCCGGCGGCACTCCAGCCTCGGGCGGGCACAAGTTACCGTGCGAGGGAGGGTCCTGCACGCCGGCCCGCGACCCAGCACTCGCTCACCGGCTCGCGACCGAGGGTGAGCTCCTCGAGCGCCGCGCGCGCATCCTTCGCCCGCGTCGGCAGCACGAGCAAGTCCGCCTGGGCGCCCGCGGT
>JABWBL010000225.1 GCA_013360535.1 Planctomycetaceae bacterium | reverse complement strand
GAGTGCGAGCGCTGGCTCATCCGTGAGGGCGTGAGCGAGGCGGAGCTGCGCAAGCAAGGCACGCACGCGGCGAGCGTTCCTGAGGTCAGCGAGCCGAGCGCGGGCGACTTCTCGGAGCCCGAGTCCGTCGCGGAGCCCACCGGTGCGCCTGAATAAGACCGGGCTGTTCGAGTCCCTCTACTACGAGCCGCACGCCGGCCAACTCGAAGTGCACCGTTCGACGGCGCGCTTTCGGGTGGTCGCGTGCGGCGTTCGTTGGGGCAAGACCGTTTGTGCTGCAATGGAAGCAATCGCGGCCGCGATGGAACCGAGAGACAAGTCCATCGGTTGGGTTGTCGCGCCGACCTACGATTTGGCTGATCGAGTTTTCAGGGAAGTTGAGGTGGTCGTGCTTGAGCGATTGCGTCATCGACTGATTGCGAAGAAGGAAGCCGAGCGACGAATCCTGATCCGCAACCTCGCGGGCGGCGTGTCAGAGATTCGCGCGAAAAGCGCGGACAATCCGGTGAGCCTGCTTGGAGAGGGACTCGACTTCGTGATCGTCGACGAGGCTGCGCGCCTGAAGCCGCTGATTTGGCAAAATCACGTTTCGCAACGTCTGATTGATAAACGCGGTTGGGCGCTATTGATTTCGACGCCAAAAGGAAAAGGCTATTTCTACGATTTGTTCCGTCGCGGCCAGTGGCCAGCGCGCGACGCAGAGCACGAGTCGTGGAATATGCCGAGCTGGACGAACCCGTTGCTCGATCGCGAGTTGATTGAGGCTGAACGCGACAAGCTGCCCGAGCGCGTATTTTCGCAGGAATATGCCGCGCAGTTCGTTGAGGGCGCTGGCGCCGTTTTCAGAAACGTTCGCGAGCTCGCGGCTGGCGAATGGAAAGAGCCCGTGCGCGGCGAGGTCTATTTTGGCGGGCTCGACCTCGCGAAGGTCGAGGACTACACGGTGCTCACGATCATCAACGCGCAACGCGAGGTGGTATTCGTCGACCGCTTCCACCGACTCGATTGGAACCTTCAAGTTGCTCGCATTCGCGCGGCGCTGCAGCGCTACAACGGCGCGCGCGCGACGTGTGATGTGACCGGCGTCGGCGATCCAGTTTATGAGCAATTGCGAAGAGACGGCTGCGCAATCTCGCCATATCCATTTACGGCGAAATCGAAATCGGCGCTAATTGAGAATTTGTCCTTGATGCTCGAGCAGCGTCTCATCGTATTGCCGAAACCCGAAATCTGCCCGGAGCTGGTCGACGAGCTCGAGAGCTACGAGTTCAGCACGACCGAGAGTGGGCATGTTCGGACCGGCGCGCCGGGCGGCGGACACGATGACACCGTGATCGCGTTGGCGCTCGCGGCGTGGTCGGTCCGACAGGTGGGGAACGGTTTTCGGTGCTGGAGGACGGGGCCGCGGTGGGGGCCGTAGGGCTGGCCACGTCACTCGTTCTCGACCCGACCGCGTCTCCCTGGACCTGTTCTGGCTCCGATGCTCGTTTTTTGCGAGCCCGTCAGTCAAGAGCTTTGACTGATCTCGGGTAGGCTCCGGACTGTTCCGCTTGAGAACACCCTTGATAGAGAACTAAAAAGATGACAAATATTTTTCGTGCGGCATTTCCCTCTGTGTCTGGAGGCCGCGGTGGTCCGACTCCTCCGACCAGTCCTTCGAACTTCACCACCACGCGCGTCGCGGACGGAGGCGGCGCAAAGGGCGTCGCGCGCCTGAGCTCGATCGAGCCTGTGTTCAGGAACGCCGAGCTCAATGCCAGTCCGGTGCAGGGGGGATCAGGGCCGGCGCGGTCTGGTTCCAAGCAGCGGCGAGGGATCACTTTCAACTCGCTCTACGTGATGATGCTCACGCCGCCGCGAACTTCCATGCTCGCGAAGGTGGCACTGGATCACGCAGCGGAACTGGACGAACGGCTCGGCGAGAGCCGCCACTTGATCGTCTTCGGTGACCCGCGCGGCAGCGAGAAGTTCGGGCGAGACCTGCTTCAACGCCTGGATCTGTTCGGCGTGAAGGCGCGCGCGGAGTGGCGGCGGGAGCTCGAAGCGGCAGGCGACGTGGACACGATCGCGACGCGCGCCATCCACAGCTGCGCGGCGGCAGCGAATGTGGTCGAGAGGCTCCCCGGTCTGCTCGTGTGGGCGCCCTCGATCGCGCCGTCGAAGAGCGCGTTCGTGGCTGTACCCGCAGCGGCGGACAACGACGCGGAGCTGGCTCGAGCGTTGCTCGACGAACTCGAGAGCGAGCTGCTTTCCGATCGGGTATCCGCCCAGATCGGGAGCACGCACTTCGAGGGCCCGGACTTCGCGGCCGGCGCGTGCGCAGCAGTGGCGGAGCGACTACGGGATGCGTTCAGGAGCTTCGAGTCCGACGTGGCCGTGGCAGCGTCTCTCCACCTCAGCAAAGTCGAGTTCAAGATCCTCGAGCAGCTCAACACGTTGGGGCGGGCCGCAGACTCAGGAGAGCTGGCGCGCCTCACCAAGAAGAGCCAGAACACGGTCGCCTCCGCGCTCTCGCGTATGAAGACTCGAGACCTCGTGACGAGTCCCGGTTCCCGGCAGGGGTTCACGCCCAAGCCGAAGGGGAAGAAGGCGTTCGAGCGGGCCAAGCGCGGCCGCGCCTGATTTGCAGAGTCATGCACAACGCAGCCACAACATGACTGCCAACGATGCCCTTGTTCGCGGTGGTTCAACCCCCATCGCGACCAAGGGCCATGATCCAAGCCAACGTTGAGCATCTTGTTCCGCTCCGCACCGCCGGAGCGATCGTTCCCCGTCCCCCGGGCGCTCCCGCGCCGCATCGAGCGACCGTGCAGCGCTGGGCGTTGCACGGCGTCCGCGGCGTGCGGCTCGAAACGGTCCGCATCGGCGGCAGCGTCTACACGTCGCGCGAAGCGCTGAGCCGCTTCATCGAGCGCACCAACGCCGCTGACGTCGCAACCGTCCTCGCGTGCCGGACGCAGGAAGGAGGTGCAGCATGAGCTGCAACTTCCCCGACGGGCCGCTCGGCCGCGTGCTCTCGCGCCTGCAGAGCGTCACTCCCAAGGGTGACAAGTGGATGGCGCTCTGCCCCGCGCACGACGACTCGAAGCCGAGCCTGTCCGTCTCCGTGCTTAACGACGGAAGCGTGCTTGCACACTGCTTCGCCGGCTGCACGTTCGAGGCCGTCGCGGCCGCGATCGATCTGCCGCCGAAGGAGTGGTTCGCGAACCCGAAGTCGAGCCGAAGCGACTACCCGAAGCCGCCCGGGCCGATCTCGAACAAGCGCGTGAAGTTGCCGCCGAACACCGTCCACGCGTCGGCCAAGACTCCGGCTCCCGTGTTCCCGCCCGAGAAGATGCGCGCGCTCTGGATCGCGTCTCATGCCGAGGCAGCGGCCGGGGCGATCGCACCAGTCCACCAGCCCGTGCTGGACTTCATCGCTGGCCGCAAGCTCGAGCCCGCGCTCAAGGCCGGGCTGCTCGGCCTGGTGCCCGAAGCCGCTGCGAAGCAGTGCGACTTGGAGAGCTGGTTCAGGAGCGGCCACCGGTTGGTCGCGCCGCTCCACGACCGCGCAGGAGAGGTCGTCGCGATCCAGGCGCGTAGCGTCGTCAACGCCAAGCTGAAGACCCTCTTCCCGCCCGGCTCGAAGATCAAGGGAACGGTCTTCGCCACGCCGAAGGCGCTCGAGCGCTTTGCGAACGACGAGCATGCCGACGGCGTCGTGATCGTCGGCGAAGGCCTGACCGACTTCCTTGCCCTTGGCGGGCTCGCTGAGTGGCCGGTCGTCGCGATGCCGGGGTCGGAGTACGTGAAGTCCGGCGTCTCCGAGTGGGCCGAGAACGCCACGGTCCTACTCGCCGTCGACAACGACGCAGCCGGCGAGAAGGCCGTGCTGCCAACAGCGCAGCAGGCGGTCCTCCATGGAGCCGCGCGCGTGCTGCGCGTGATCTGGCCCGAGGGGTGCAAGGACGCGTGCGACGCGCTGGCCGCGCTCGGCCAGGAAGGTCTCAAGGACTTCCTCCGCAACGTGCTCGCGCTCGACCCGAGCGCGTTGTCCGAAGCTGCCGTCGCCAAGACCTCGAGTTACGAGATCGACCTCTCGCAGTTCCCCGAGGGGCGCGAAGTCTCGATCGGCGGGGGCGTGAACGCTGCACCGCAATCCGAGCCCGGCTCCAACGCGAAGCCCAGGCGTAGCCGTCGCTTCGCGGTGGGCGACTCGGTTCGAGCGACGGATCACGACAACATCGGAACGATCCTCGAACTTCGCGAAGACAGCGCGCTCGTCCAGTTCGTCAACAAGCGCGAGGGCGGAACGGACCAGGTGTACCTGCCACTTTCCGCGCTCGAGCACACGCGCAAGCGCTCTAGCGAGATCCCCGGCCGCTTGTCGGTCGCGGCGCTGCTCGACCTTCCGCCGCCCAAGCTGTTCGTTGAGGGGATGCTCGTTCGCGGCTCGCTGATCGTCATCTACGGCCCCTCCAACTGCGGCAAGTCCTTCCTGGCGCTCGAGCTCGCGATGTGCCTCGCCTCCGGGCGTCCGTTCGCCGGCCGCAAGTGCGAGCAGGCGCGCACGAACTACATCGCCGGCGAGGGCATCGGGGGGATCAAGAAGCGCCTGCTGGCATGGGGCGGTGACGGCATCCCGCGGCCGACCGAGGCTCCCTGGAACCACTTCGAGCTCTACCCCGGGCCGGTCAGCCTGCTTGAAGAGACGCAGGTCGACAAGCTGATCGACGACATCCTTTCGATGCCCGAGCGCCCGGTTGCGCTTGGTGTGGACACGCTCGCTCGTTCGTTCGCAGGCGGCGACGAGAACACGGCCGAGGACATGAACGAGTTCGTGGCCGCTTGCGACCTGATCCGTGAAGAGACGGGCGTCGCGGTGGTCGTCATCCACCACACGGGCAAGGCGAAGAAGGGCGACGTGGCGACCGAGCGCGGGAGCTCCGTGCTGCGCGCCGCGGCCGACACGATGATCGAGATCGAGCCGACCGGCGAGTTGCACACCGATCCCCGCATCGTGAGGTGCGCGAAGCAGAAGGACCTCGAGCCCTTCCCGGAGTTTGCCTTCGTGCTCGACCAGGTGACGACGTCGATCGTCCCGGGCGAACTCGGAGAGACGAGTTGCCGCGTTCGGTACGTGCCGGTGCCGGCGTCGAATCCTGAGTCGAAAGGCGACAAGCCGAACGACTCGAACGACGCAGGCTCGCACGAGAAAGTGATCGCGATCTGCAACGCACTTCGCGATTTCGGCGACAGCGAGGGACTGCCGCGCGGGCGACTTCTGAAGTGTTCGGGACTCCCCGAGTCGACTTTCGATCGTCACCTGAAAACTGCGATCGACAGCGGTCTCATTGTGAAGCGAGGCGCAGGACAGAGGTCCCGGTACCTCTCGAAAGAACAGGATTCCATCAGTACCCCCAACACCCCCAAGAACACCCCCATGGGGGTAGTCGGCGACCCCCGCACCACCACCCCCAACAAGCCCCTCTCTTTAGAGAGGGGCGTTGGTGGGGATGGGGGTGTGCGCGCGGAACCGCCCGAAGCCTCGACCTCCGTGGGGGTGAGGGCGACGAAGAGAAAGCCGCAAGCGAAGCGCTCGAAGCGCGGGAGCAAGCAATGAGCTCGATCTCGACCGCGCGCGCGTCCTCTCGTGCAACCGAACGTTCCGCTGCAAGCAAGCAGCGCTGGAGCAAGTCCATGCAGAATCAAATCTCCGACTTCCAATTCCTGCGCTCGGCATTGCGATTCACGATCGCGCGATCGATTCGCTCGACGGCATTCGCAATCCATCGAGTCGCTCGCCGCGTCGCACCGCGCGTCGTGCGCGAGCTCGCACTCGACGCGCTCGAGCCTCGCGCTGGCGAGCAGCCGACAGGCCCCTCGATCGACGCGCTGCTCGTGCACGCGATCGAGACCGACACGCGCCTCCTGTTCTTCCGCGAGGACGTGATCGTTTTCGCGGGCGAGCGGTGCAGCCTCGACACGATCCGCGTGTTCAAGGCCGCGCGTCCGGCGCTCGCCGAGCGCATCGCGGACCTGTTCGGCGTCGACGTCAGTGGCTCAACGCGGGACGTCGCCGCGCCGCCGCTGACGACGGATTCGCCCGCGGCCGTGGTGCTCGCGCCCTGG
>JABWBL010000224.1 GCA_013360535.1 Planctomycetaceae bacterium | reverse complement strand
CGCGAGGGGCGCGTGCGCCTCCTCAAGCGCGTGCGCACCGTCGAGCGCTCGCTCATGGTGCTCAAGCCGGGCGATCTGTTCGGCGAGTCGGCGCTCGTGCTGGTCAAGGACGTCGACGACACGCTCGGGGCCAACATGGCGGCGCTCGAGCGCTTCTCGTACCGGCCGCTCGAGACCGAGCCGAACATGGTGCTCACGCTCGCGCCGCGCTGGAAGAACTATGAGGACTACCTCGCGAGCCTGACCGGCGATTACAGGCGCGATGCGCGCAAGCTCGCCAAGAAGGTCGAGGCGGCGGGGTTCGAGCTCGTCCGCGTCGACATCGCGCGCGAGGCCGCGCGACTGCACGAACTGTATGCCCAAGTGCACGCGGAGCAGAAGATGCGGCTCTTCAAGCTCGCGCCGGAGTTCCTGCCGGTGCTCGCGGAAGAGCTCGGCGAGCGCGTGCGCGTGCTGGGCCTGCGCAAGGACGGCCGCCTGAAGGCGTTCACGACGCTGGTGGTCGACGGCGAGACGGCGATCGGCTCGTTCGTCGGGCACGAGCGTGCGGCGCTCGCGGAGGCCCCGCTGTACCTGCGGCTGTTGCACGAGCTCGTCGCCGAGTCGATCGCGGTCGGCGCCAGGCGCCTGTCGCTGGGTCGAACCGCGCTCGAACCGAAGGCGCGGCTGGGCGCGAAACCCGAGCGCCTGCGCACGTGGGTGCGGCACCGCTCGCCGCTGCTCAACCTCGTGCTGCGCAGCTTCCTGTCGGCCATCCCGCACGACGAGGCGCCCGAACGCAGCCCGTTCAAGGCCTGAGTCGAGCGCGGCCGGATTTTCCGCACTTTTCGAGACCCGCGCGGGCCCGGCCGGGATCCAGTGGGGCGACATGGTGCCTCCCGGTCGCGATCCGCAGTTCGTGCTCGAGCACTCAGGCTTCGTGCGTCAGCTCGTGCGGCGGCTCGTGTTCGATCCCGAGCTCGCGCGCGACGTCGAGCAGGAGACGTGGCTCGCGGCGTTGAAGCACGGGGGGCCGGCGCAAGGTTCGGAGCGCTCGTGGCTCGCGACGATCGCGCGCAACCTCGCGCGGCGCGCCTGGCGAACGAAAGCGCGGCGTGACGAGCGCGAGCTCGACCCGCCGTCGCCGCCGTCGACTCCGACTCCCGCGGAGATCCTCGAACGCGAGGCGCTGCGCCGTGAGGTCGTCGAGACGCTGCTCGCGCTCGAAGAGCCCTGGCGCGAGACGCTGGTGCTGCATTTCCTGGAGGAATTGCCGCTGCAAGTCGTCGCCGATCGCATGGGCGTTCCGCTCGAGACCGCGCGCACGCGCACCAAGCGTGGCCTCGAGCTCCTGCGCGCGCGCCTCGAGCGCCGCACGCACCTGCACGGCGTCGCGCTCTCGCTCGCGCTCGTCGAAGCGTGGCGCATCGCTCCTCCGCCGCTCGCCGCCGTTGCGGCGTCGGTCACGTCACTTTCGATCGGAGCCGTACTGATGAGCACCGCCACCAAGACGCTCGTCGCCGCAGCAGCCGTGCTCGCGCTCGTCCTCGCCTATCGCTTCGGCTTGCAATCCGATCCGGCGGCGCCGACTGAGCTCGAAGCCGCGACGGACAACGCCGCTTCTCTCCGGATTCCCGCAGAGGACGTGCCGCAGGTCCCGAGCGAGGGAACGCTGCGCAGCGAACTTCCGTCGAGCACGCCGAGTGCCTCGACCACGGAGGCCGAGCCCGTTCCCCGAGACGGCACCCTGCTCGTGCGAACGGTCTGGTCCGCAGACGGAAAGCCGGCGGCAGGGATCGGCTTCGACCTGCACCCTTCCGGTGCGGAGGACTTCTACCGCGACTCGACACGTCACGAGACCGATGCAGCGGGACTTGCGCGTATCGAGCGCGTCCCGGCCGGGAAAGTCCTCGTGTGGGGCAACCGTGGCGAACCCGTGCGAGGCGAGGTTCGGGCCGGAGAGGAATCGGAGGTCGAGCTGCGCCTGCCACCCGGCTTCACGCTCAAGGGGCGAGTGCTCGACTTCGACCTGGCGCCAGTCGCCAACGCCGAGGTGTTCCTGTGGCCGTGCGTGAACGACCCCGATCAGGGTTGGGTCATGGCGATCAGCGATGCGAACGGCGCGTACTCCGTGAGCGGATTGGAAACAGGCATCAACTTCCTGTCCGCGCGCGCGGCGGGGCGCGCTCCGACGGTGCAGCGGCTCGTGATGTCGAACGAAGGCGCCACCGTCGAGGTGGATCTCGTATTCGAGGAGCGAGGCGGCGCGATCGTGGGGCGCGTGCTCGATCGCGAGGGCGCGCCAGTGGCGGACGCGGTCGTCGTGCTCGGTGGTGAAGAGGGTTTTGGGCTTCGCAGACTGCCGGATGGAACGGAGGGTCGAGCGCCGGCGGGCCAGCGGCGGATCACCGCGGCCGACGGCACGTTTGCATGCGAGGGGGTCGCTGCTGGATCGATGGCCGTCGTCGCGCGCGGGCGCGGGCTCGCGCCATGGCACGGAACGGTCGAGATTCTCGCGGGCCGGCAAGCGGACCTCGAGATCCGCCTGACCCAGGGTGCTCGCATTGAGGGTGTCGTGCGCGATGCGACGGGCAAGCCTGTCGAGCGCGCCGAGGTCGAGGTGGATTCCGTGGCGAGCCTGTCAGGTTCCTATCGCCGCACGAAAGCGGACGGCAAGTTCACGCTGGCAGGGCTCACTCCCGGCGAGATCGAGCTGCGCGTCGAGCACGAGAAGTTCGGCGCGACGAAATCCAAGCTGACCGTGGCCGACGGCGCCACGGGCCAGGTCGAGATCGTGCTCGCTCTAGGCCTCTCACTGAAGGTGCGCATCGAAGGTCCGTCGGAAGACTGGGTTGGGGGCTACGTGCGCGCGACCGGAACGCAAGCGGACGGCCGTGGCTACTGGCGCTCGGAGCGGATCGACGCGGACGGGACGGTGGAGTTTGAGGGTTGTCCAACGGAGCCGATGGAGCTCGAGCTGTACGCGCCGGGCGATTCCACCGTTCCGCGAGCCGCGCTGAAAGGTGTGCTGGCCAGCGTCGGCGAAGTCGTGCTGCAGCCCGATCCAGCCCGCCTCGGCAACATCCGGCTGGTCGGGCGCGTCGTGGATGCGCTTGGAGCGCCCGTCGAAAGCGCGAAGATCGTGCCCTCGATGCGCGGCCTGCTGACCGCGCCCATTGGAGAGTGCGATTCCAGGTCCGGTCGCTTCGAGCTCGGGCCCTACGCGCCGGGTGAGTGGTCCGTCCGCGTGCGCGAGACGGGTTTCGTCGAAGTTCGCACACCGACGGTCGAGATTGCGGCTGGAGCGACCCACGATTTCGGCGACATCGTGCTGCAACGCGGAGGGAGCATTCGCCTGGTGTCCCAGCTCACCCCTCAGGAAGTCGCTGCGCACTTCGAGAGCGCTGCCGGCGCCACCCATGTCCTGCATGCGTTCCAGAACGAGTGGTTTTCCGGTTGGATCCCGGCCGGACTGGGATGGTTGGTGACGGGCGGCGGCGAAGTTGCCCTCAATGCCCAACGGGTGGATGTACTGGTCGGCGAGACCATCGAGGTGAGACAGCCCGTGCGCCGGGTCGAGCCGCGGCGCCTCAAGCTTGCAGATGCGAACGCCGGTTCCGCGACCGAACTCGAGGTGCGCGACGCCAACGGCGTCCTGCTGGGAAGCTTCGCGTTTGGCGGCGAGGACGGGCTCGCGCGCGTGCCGCTCGCGGCGGGCCGTTACGAGCTGCGTGTGCTCGCAGGCGCTGACGAGCTCGGGCGGCGCACTCTCGAAGTCAGCGACGAGCGCAGCACGGAGCCGATCGAGCTCGCGCTCGACTGACGGCGGGCAGCTCGACGAAACAAGCGACCGCGGGCCCGGACGAGCCGGACCCGCGGTCGTTTCGCGCCGGGCGCCCGGTGCTCAGGGCGTCCAGTCGACCATCACCGCGTCGCTCAGGTTCGTCGCGCCGGCCGAGCAGAAGTTGGCCGTGTCGCGGTACCACGTCTGGTAGTAGTACGTGCCGCCTTCGTAGGGCACCAAGCCCACCTGCGAGATCGGGAACCCGAACAGCGGCGGGTAGCTCGCGGTGCCGGCACCGCTCGCGAGCTGCGCGGCGAAGCGGCGCGTGAAGCCGCCGACGCAGCGCACGCCATCGTCGAGGCTGCTGCCGAAGCCCGAGTTGATCGTCGCCGTGCCCTGGAACACGAGGCAGGTCGCGTTGGGGCGCAGGCCGCTGATCTGGAACGAGAGCGTGTCCTGCGTCGTGCGCGCGTTGCCGGCGACCGCCATGTGAGCGCCCGCGGGGTTGCCGGAGTTGGCGCAGCCACCGACACCGGGCCCGAAGTTGCACGGGCAGTTCACCGACGCGCGCGTGCAGAACGTCAGCGTCGACCCGCCGACCGAGCCGGTGACGAGCGCCGCGTACACGTCGTTCACCGGGCCCGTGCCGGGACCGGCGCCGCGGTTGAAGATCACGGTGTAGTCCGTGGTCGTCTGGTTGTCGTTGCCGCTCTCGGCCGCGACCACCTGCACTTCCTGCTCGGAGGTCGGCGTGAGCGCGATCGGGATGCGGTTCTCGCGCACGCTCATGCCGTTCGCGTTCCACTGCAGCTCGGCCGCGTAGATGTCGTACTGCAGGCCGATCGACTCGAGCTCGTTGTAGGCGACGAGAAACTTCGAGCCGTCCGAGTCGACGGACACGTCGCCCTGGTCATTGAAGAACGTCGGGCTCCAGGTGCCGCTCAGGTTCATCGTCTGCAGGAGCGTCGTGCCGTCGTACAGGTGCAGGATGACGTCGCGATCGCTGATGAAATCGCGGTCGAACGCGACGAGGTAGCGGTGCGTGCCCGTCAGCGAGCTCGACGCCATCGGGCGCGAGTCGTTGAGCGTGGTCGCGCTGATCAGGAAGGTGGAGGCCACCGTGCCACCGGCCCACTGGATGCGGGCGCCGCAGATGCTGCGCGCCGAACTGCCGACGTTGCGCTGCCAGACGATGTTCCAGGTGTCCGCGCGGTTGGACTTCGAGATCGTCGGCGCCGCGTCGAGCGTGCCGGTCGAGTTGTCGAGGTAGTAGGTGCCGAGCGTGCCCGCGGCGCCGTCGGTGTCGACGATGCGGCCGTGGATGTCGTGGTCCGTGGCGCTCAGGACGCGCTCGTACACGATGAAGAAGCTCGCCGGCAGGACCGGATAGGGATCACCGCCGCAGTCGACGTTGAACTTCTCGCCCGCGTCCGCGGCGTTGCTGTAGAGCGTGATCGCGGAGTTGTAGGTCGACGGGTTGGCCGTGCGGACATGGCCCTGGATCTGGCGGAAGCCGGGCTGGCCGACGGAGCCGCAGATCAGGAAGCGGTCGGTCGCGCCGTTGTAGGCCGTGCGGGGCTCGGTCCAGTGCGCACCGGTGAAGTCCGTCCACCAGAACGTGCCGGCGATCGTGTTGCCGAAGCGGTCGCTGGCCCAGGCGGCGACGTCGAAGTCGTTGAGGCTGAAGACGACCGCATAGCAGTGCAGCACGGTGCTGCCGGAGTTGTTGTAGGCGCTGTCGGGCGAGAAGGCGAGCGACACGCTCGTCTCCACGCCGAACACGCTGATCAGCGGGTCGATCGTGAGCGGGAGCGCGGCCTCGGCGGCGAACGCGGCGGGCACGCGGATCGAGATCTCGCCGTTCTCGAGCGTCGACTCGAGCGCGAGCGTGCGCCCGTCGGCGTCGACCGCGGTGGCGCGGCCGTATTCGACGCGGCCCCAGTCGTTGGCGAAGGTGAAGCCCGCTTCCGAGCTCGCTCCGGCGAGCTCCGTGCGCGCGGCGAGCCGCACGACGACGTCGCCGCGGGTGGGCAGCGCCTCGATCACGAACTTCTGCTCGACCTCGCGCAGGCCGAGCTCGTAGACCTCGTCGACGAGGCCGTGGTCGAGCGTGACCACGTCGCCCGAGCGGCGCACGTCGGCCGAGGAACCCAGCGCGAGCGAACGACCGCCGGCCGTCACTTCCTGCAGGTCGAACGTGATGTCGAAGTTGCGCGGCGAGCGCGACGAGAAGAACGGCACGAAGGTCGCGCTGTCGGCGCCGAAGCGCATCTTCCACGACTCGCCGCGCGCCCACAGCTCGCCCTCGATCGACTGGGCGAAGCGCACCTCGCTGAAGTCGAGCGGCAGGCGCAGCTCCTGCGGCAGCTCGGTGCGCGACGGCGGCGTCGGCGCG
>JABWBL010000223.1 GCA_013360535.1 Planctomycetaceae bacterium | reverse complement strand
CCCGCGAGCGCGCCGACGCCGGGCACCGGCGCGTGGGTGATCGCCACCGGGAACGAGGACCGGCCCGGCGGCACGCTCGCGCGCTTCGACCTCGCGACGGGAACGGTCGAGCGCGCCATCGACCTGCCTTTCGATTCGCCGAACGATCACCAGCCGCTCGAGGTCGTGCTCCTGCCCGACGGACAGAGCGCGCTTGTCGCGCGGCTCGTGAACGTCAGCCCCAACAGGCAGGTCACGCTCGTGCAGACCGTGTCGCTCGCCGATGGGAAGGAAACGAGCTCGACACGTTTCCCCGGCTGGCTCGACAGCCTCGAGTTCCACCCGAAGACGGGTGAGCTGTGGGCGACGCAGACCGAAGTCAGCGGCTTGCGCAAGCTCGTGCGCGTGAAGCTCAAGCGCGGCGAACTCGACCTCGTCGGCGAGCTGCCCGGCGACCTCGCCCCGCGCAGCCTCGCCTTCACGCGCGACGGCAAGCAGTTGTGGTGCCTGTCCGCGACCAACGAGGCCAAGAAGGACGAGCTCGTCGAGCTCGACCCCTCCAACGCCAAGGTCCTGCGCCGCATCCCGTGGGGCATCGAGCACCCCGCGCACGCGCTCGACATCGACGCCTCCGGTCGCCTGGTCGCCCTCGCCTGGGGCGGCACCCTGCACGAGTTCGACGCGAGCTCCGGCCGCTCGCGCCCGCTCTTCACCTTCACCGACCACCGCCTCGGCGTCCCCGTCGGCCTCGACCTCGAGCGCCCGGCGGCGGCGAAACGCTGATCGGCCGGCGGATTCGCGTTCAGGGCGCGAGCGTGAATTCGAGGCCGCGCGTGAGGCCGGCGTTGCCGGCGGAGCCGTCGTCGAGCGACCAGAACTGGCAGGCGACGGTGTCGCCGGCGGTGAGGCCGAAGGACGCGAGGTAGGTCGTCGTCCACTGGAACGAGTAGGAGCCCGAGCAGTCGCCGCCGCCGGGGGTGCCGCCGGAGGATTGTGGGGCCGTGCGCTGGATCGGAGCGGCAACGCACAGGTGGCCCTGGCGGAAGGGCATGCCGTTCTGGCGCGGGCTCCACACGAGCAGGCCCGGGCGATCGCTGCGCACCTGCGAGGCGGAGACGGTGAACGCGCCGCCGAGCACGCTCGGGGAACCGGAGCTCGCGAGCGCGGGCGTGCAGCCGAGGCTGTTGACCTTCGCGGTGCAGTACGTGCGCACGGCGCCGGGCACGACGCGCTCGAGCTGGATGCCGTTG
This sequence comes from Planctomycetaceae bacterium, assembly GCA_013360535.1. Classification (GTDB taxonomy): domain Bacteria; phylum Planctomycetota; class UBA1135; order UBA1135; genus F1-120-MAGs118. Next base: position 4,948 of record JABWBL010000223.1, on the reverse strand, counting down.
AAGTACCCGAGGTCACCTTCCGCGAGCTCGACGCTCCACGACAGCGTGCCGTTCGTGACCGTGGTGGTGTCCTGCACGAAATGCTGGCCGTAGCGGTAGCCGCCGAAGAAATCGCCGATGCCTCCGTCGCAGTCCTGCGGTCCCGCGGCGCCGCCCGCGAGCGTGAAGCGCGTGACGCCCGTCGACTGCCCGTCCGTCGGCCGCGAGTAGAACGTGACTCGATACTCACCCGGCTGCAGTCCGGCGATCAACCAGTTCACGGGGGCGGCAGCGCCAGGCAGGAGGTACTGGTAGTCGTTGAGCAACTTGCCGTGGTTGCCGCTCACGGACAGCCAGCCCGACTCCGTCGCCGGCCCGGCCCAGCTCACCGTCGCCCCCGTCGCCGCCCCTTGCGTGTCGACGAGCACCTGCTGCACCGACGCCTGCGCGACCGTGTTCCACGCTCCCGCCTGCCCCGTCGCCGCGCCGAAGTTCGTCGCGCTCCCGAGCGTGTAGAACCCGCCGATGTCGACGTTGATCGATTGGGCAGCACCGACGGCCGCGAGCACCGCAACGACAACGACACGCAGGGCGATCACGGGGCGCATGGGCAATCCTCCTCGGGGGTAGGCGCGCGAGTCTAGGCGCGTCGTGCCGATCCGTGGGGCCCCAACCTTCGTCTCGGCAGGTTTCAGCGTTCGCGGGAGCGCTGGAGCAGGTCGGAGAGGTCGACGGGGGCGAGCGTGGCCGAGTCGGCGGAGACGTGTTCGGCGCGGCGGAAGTGGAAGCGCGAGTCCGTGACGAATCGCACTTCGAGCTCGTAGGAGCCCGGTGGGACGTCCAGGAGTTGCAGGTCGCCCGCTGCGAGCGGGGCTGAGACCGCGGAAACGCAGTGGCCGGAGGCGTCGAGCAGGTACGCGCTGACCAGTTGTTGCTGGATCAGTCCCGAAGTGCCGCGGAGCGGGACCGTGAGCGTGGCGTCGTCGCCGTGCGTGAGTTCGTGGAACGCGGTGCGGCCGGCCTGGATCCACACGAGGGTTCGCGAGCTCGTCTGGCTTGGCCTGGCGCGCGAGGACCTTACGAGGTCGAGCTCGTACGCTCCGTCGGCGAGGTTCGCGAAGCGGAAGCTGCCGTCGGGTTCGAGTCGCGAGAAAAGCTGGGCGACCTCGTTGACGTCCGCGTGGCCTTGCACGAGGTCGCGCGCGACGCAACGAGCTCGGAAGTCTCGCGGGTTCGCGGTTGCCGAGAACACGACGCGACCTTCGAGCGTGCCGCCGCGCGTCAGCTCGATCCGAACCGGCGTGCCGGGAGTGTGCTTGCTCAGGTCAAACCGCGATTGCGCGTAGCCTGGCGCTTCGGCGAGCAGCCACGCGAGGCCTTCGCCGTGGATCTCCGTGACCACGAAGGCTCCGGTCGGATCCGTGCGCGTCGAGTTCTCCACACCGAGACTCCTTCGACCGTCATTCCGGAGAAAGGCGCAGATCGGCGTGACGACGGCATCTCCAACGCCCAAGCCCGTGCTGGAGTCGACGACGACGCCGTGCTGCGGCTTGCTCCAGCGTTCGAGCACGATGCGACCGACGTTGGCCGTGCCCTCTCGTATGGAGCGGACCTTCGTGTAACCGATCCGGTAGCCGGGCGCCAGGATTCCGAGCTCCACTTCGGTCGAGTCGGAGCGTTGCTCGAATTCGATCTCGAACTGGCTGCGGGTCTGATGCGGCTCCCAGGTCGAGGTCTTGACGACACCCTCGCCCGACAACAGGAGCGTGTAGTTTTCGACCGCAATCCCGTCGGCGTCGAAGACCTCGCCCGTGATGCGCGCTTTCGAAGTTGGCCGGCGCAGGACGATCAGCGTCTCTTCACCTGGGCGCAACGACTGCAAGGTAGGCCTGAATCCGCTGGCCTCGCACTGTATGGCACAGTCATGCGGGTCATGCACGTCGAAGCGGAAGCGGCCCGTTTCGTCGGTCGTCGTGATGCCGACCGTCGCCAGTTCCTCGTCGCGGAGTTCCATCACCTTCTTGATGGAGAGCAGATTCACGGTGACGCCTGCGAGCTTGACGTCGGGTTCTTCAGCGGCGACCAAGCGACCCTTGATCTCGACGAGTGGCACCTCCGTCTGGGCGGGGGCTCGCTCGGGAAGGTTCTCCCCAAGCAAGGTGGCGCGGCTTGAATTGACCGGAGGGTTCGGGACCTCCGTGCTCGCGGGTGCCTCGGCGACCGCGCCGCTCTCCCGCTCGCGCGCCAGCCAGAAGGTGGCGGCGAGCAGCACGAGCAGGGTGAGGATGGCGAGGACTCGGATCGAGCGAGCTTTGGGCATCGGTGAGCAGTCGCGGCTTCGGGGAGGGAGCCGACGGGGACGAGTCTAGGCCCCGTGTGGGCTGTCGCGAGACGATCGAGGCGGTCGGGGGGCGGGGGAGAGCGGCCGGACGGGTTCCCCCGGGGCGGGGGGGGTCGGTACCATGCCGCGTCGGGGCCGCCCGAGCCCGAACCTCGCGCCGAGGTGGGGAGCGGGGCGGCCTCCAGCACCCCATGAGCGCCCAGGAACTCCTCACCGTCACGGCTCAGGACGGCAGCGCGGTCGGCCACGACCCCAAGCTGTCGTCCGAGGGGCTGTTGCACTGCTACCGCACCATGCTGACGGTGCGGGCCTTCGACGACGTCTGCCTCAAGCTGCAGCGCTCGGGGCGCATCGGCTTCTCGATCCCCAACAAGGGCGTCGAGGCCTGCCAGGTGGGAGCGGCGAGCGCGCTCGAGAAGACCGACTGGATCTTCCCGAGCTACCGCGACTTCGGGATGGCGCTGTACCACGGCGTCACGCCGACCGAGATGATGCACAACATGTTCGGCAACGACCGCGACACCGCTCGCGGGCGCCAGATGCCGGTGCACTTCTCGTTCGACAAGCCGATCCGCTTCGTGTCGATCAGCTCGCCGCTCGGCACGCAGATTCCGCAGGCGGTCGGCGCGGCGTACGCGATGAAGCTGCGCGGGGAAAAGCACGTGGCGCTGGCGAGCTTCGGCGACGGCTCGACCTCGACGCTCGGCTTCCACTCCGGCCTCAACTTCGCCGGCGTGTGGAAGGCGCCGGTGGTGTTCCTGTGCCAGAACAACGGTTACGCGATCTCGTGCCCGACCGACGAGCAGACCGCGAGCGAGAGCTTCGCGATCAAGGCCAAGGCCTACGGCATGCCGGGCGTGCGCGTCGACGGCAATGACCTGCTCGCAATGCGGCAAGTGACCGCGGAAGCGGTGGCGCGCGCGCGCCGCGGCGACGGGCCGACCCTGATCGAGGCGGTGACGTTCCGCATGGGCGGCCACTCGACCTCGGACGACCCGACGCGGTACGTGCCGAAGGAGCTGGTCGAGAGCTGGGCCAAGAAGGACCCGGTGGCGCGTTTCGAGCGCTTCCTCGAGAAGCAGAAGCTGTGGACGAAGGAGCAGGGTGAGGCGCTGTACGCGGCCGCGGTCGAGCAGGTGACGGCCGCCGTCAAGGAAGCAGAAGGCACGCCGCCGCCCAAGCTCGAGAGCATCTTCACCGACGTCTTCGCGACCGTTCCGCAGCACCTGCGCCGCCAGGGCCAGGCCGCCTTCGAGCTCGCGGCGCGCAAGGGCGACGCTGGCGCCGGCGACGGCAAGTTCCCGCTCTGAATCCGACTCCTCCAACGAGAAGCAAGAACGACATGGCCACGTTGACGATGGTTCAGGCGGTGAACGACGCGCTCAAGGTCGCGATGCGCCGCGACAAGGGTGTGCTCGTGTTCGGCGAGGACGTCGGCCCCAAGGGCGGCGTGTTCCTCGCGACCGAGGGGCTGACGAAGGAGTTTGGCAAGGAGCGCTGCTTCGACACGCCGCTCTCGGAAGACGGCATCGTCGGCGCCGCGATCGGCATGGCGCTCAACGGCCTCAAGCCCGTCGCCGAGATTCAGTTCCAGGACTTCATCTTCCCGGCCTTCGACCAGATCGTGAGCGAGGCGGCGAAGTTCCGCTACCGCTCCGGTGGCCAGTACACGGTGCCGATGGTGATCCGCACGCCCTACGGCGGCGGCATCCGCGGCGGCCTGTACCACTCGCAGTCGGGCGAGGCGTACTTCTGCCACACGCCGGGCCTGAAGGTCGTGATCCCGTCGACGCCGGAAGATGCGAAGGGGCTGCTGCTCGCGTCGATCGAGGATCCTGACCCGGTGCTCTTCATGGAGCCGAAGGCGCTCTACCGCACGACGAAGGCGGACGTGCCCGAGGGCTACTACACGACGCCGCTGTCGACGCTGCGCACCGCGCGCACGGGCAAGGACGTCACGGTGTTCTGCTACGGCGCGATGGTGCCGGTGTGCATGAAGGCCGCCGAGCAGGCCGCGGAGAAGGGCATCGAGTGCCTCGTCGTCGATCTGCGCACGCTGATGCCGCTCGACGAGGAGGGCGTGCTCGAAGCCGCCAGGCAGACTGGCCGCGTCGTGATCGTGCACGAGGCGCCGCGCTTCTGCGGCTTCGGCGGCGAGATCAGCGCGATTATCGCCGAGAACATCATCGAGTACATGGAAGCCCCGGTCGCGCGCGTGACGGGCTTCGACACGCCGTTCCCCAACACGCTCGAGCACCACTACATGCCGGATGCGCGCCGCGTTCTCGACGCGATCGAGCACGTCCACGGCTACTAGGTCACCCAAGGCAAGAAGAGAGACGCCATGTCCAACCTCGAGTTCAAGCTGCCCGACATCGGCGAAGGTGTCGCCGAGGGCGAGATCGTCAAGTGGCTCATCAAGGCCGGTGACGTCGTCAAGGAGCACCAGGCGGTCGTCGAAGTGATGACCGACAAGGCGACGGTCGAGATCCCCGCGCCCGCGGCGGGCACGATCGTCGAGACGCGCGCGAACCCCGGCGATGTCGTGCCGGTGGGGAGCGTGATCTTCGTGCTCGCGACCGGCGGAGCGGCTCCGGCGCAGAAGGCGCATGCGGCGCCCGCGCCGGC
>JABWBL010000222.1 GCA_013360535.1 Planctomycetaceae bacterium | reverse complement strand
GAGCGCGGGGGCCTTGCGGCTGGCCGCGTCGAGCGCGACCGCCCACGTGAGGAACTCGCGCGAGAGCTGGTCGAGCTGCACGCCCTCGAACGCGCCGCGCAGCGTCGCTCCGCCGCCCTTGCCTTCGAGCGTGTGCCGCAGGAAAGCGAGGAACCGCGCACGCTCGCGACCCTGGTTCGCGTCCATCAGGAAGTGCGTCCACAGCACGCCTTGCGCGTGGAACGCCTCGCCGGCTTCGTCGTCTCCGAGCTTCGCCCGCACGTCCAGCGCGCGCTGCTCCGTGAGCTTCCAGTAGCGCTCCCACGACGCGTGGTCCGCGAGCTCGTCGAGCCGCAGCAGGCAGCAATAGGCCGCCTCGGGCCGCGCCAGCGTCTTCACGAGCGCGGCCAGCATGCGCGGCGGCGGCTTGCAGGCGCCGAGCGTCTCCGGCGTCGCTCCGAGGTCCTCGCACAGGTAGCCCGCGATTCCGGAGACGAGGAACTCCTGATCGACCGCTCCGATGCTGCCCGGCGCGTAGGCATGCAGCAGCGAACTCACGAACTCCGCCATCTGGGTCGAGCGGCGCGACACCGGTCCGAGCGGCCCGCCGGACTCGTACATCACCGTCCAGCGCTGCCGCCGGTCGAACTGCGCTCCCACCCGGAACGGCGAATAGGAATTCGTGCGCTCCGCATAGTTCACGTAGTCGCCCGCGGTCTGCAGCGTGCACACGACGCTGACGGGCACGTCGGCGCGGCGCACGAGGTTCATCGGTTGCACGAAGCGCTCGACGAAGCACTTCTCCGCCCGCAACAGCCATTGGCTGCGCTCGGCCACGAGCTTGGTCTCCCAGTCCGGCGCCGCCACCTGCGGCACCTGCGCGAGCAGCGTGATCGTCGGCGAGAGCGACTTCTCCGACAGCACGATCTTCGAGAAGTACGCGTGCGTCTTGAGGCGCGCGCGCAGCTCCTTCAGGAAGTCCTCGGCTTGAGTGCCGGTGGCGGGGGCTTGGGTCGCCGCAGGCCAGGGATGCGGAATGGGGGCCGTGAGCAGCGCTGCGAGCGCGAATTGGAGCATGCGCGGAATTCTCTGCACGAGGGCGGTGTTCGTCAATTCAAGCCAGCGCGAAGCGTGAGCGCCGAGCGTGTCGAACCGCTCGAACGCCTTCCAACTGTCGCCGCCCGGCGCTGCCTGTCGCTCAGCGCTTGCGCAGCTTGCCCGCGAGCTTGACGAGGCCGAGCACGACGGCTCCGGCGGCCATGCCGATGCCAGCGCTGGTGGCGGCGGAGACGAGCGACTCCGCGAGGCTCCCGAAGCCCTCGAGCGCCTGGTGCAGGAAGCCCTCGAGGCCGGGGATCGAGTGCGCGAGGATGCCGCCGCCGACGAGGAACATCGCGATCGTGCCGACGATCCCGAGCAGTTTCATCAGGCGAGGCGCGAAGGCCAGGATCGCCGAGCCCAGTCCGCGTTGCAGGCTCGCGAGGCCGTTGCCCGGACGCGCGCGCAGCCACAGGCCCGCGTCGTCGAGCTTCACGATCGCGCCGACGAGGCCGTACACCGCGATCGTCATCGCGACCGCCACCGTCGCGAGCACGGTCGCCTGCTTCGCGAGCCCGACGTGCTCCACCGTGCCGAGCGTGATCACGATGATCTCCGCCGACAGGATGAAGTCCGTGCGTACCGCGCCTTTCACCTTCTGCTTCTCGAACGCGACGATGTCGACCGTCGGATCCGCGATGGCGTGCACGAGCTCGGCATGGTGCGCCGCGTCCTCCGCCTTGTGCGGGAAGAGCTTGTGCACGACCTTCTCGAAGCCCTCGAAGCACAGGTAGGCGCCGCCGAGCATCAGCAGCGGGTGGATCGCCCACGGCGCGACGGCGCTGATCGCGAGCGCGCTCGGCACGAGGATCAGCTTGTTGACGAGCGAGCCCTTCGCGACCGCCCACACGACCGGCAGCTCACGATCGGCGTTGACGCCCGCGACCTGCTCCGCATTCAGCGCCAGATCGTCGCCGAGCACGCCCGCGGTCTTCTTCGCGGCGACCTTGGTCATCAGGGCGACGTCGTCGAGCAGAGTCGCGATGTCGTCGAGCAGGGCGAGCAGGCTGGATCCGGCCATGGCAGCTTCCGTTGGGGGCCGCAGAGGCTAGCAGCCAGCGACCACGCGGCCAGTCCCGGGCCGAGGCGGTTATGCTGCTCGCCCCGCGCCGCAACCGGCCGGAACCCCAACGATGATCCGCAAGCTCCTCTCCGTCGCCCTCGCCCTGCTCGTCCTCAACCTGCTCTCCGGCGGACTGTTCGCGCAGTCTCCCGAAGAAGTGAAGTTCCGCGAGAAGCAGGCCGACGCGCTCCACAAGTACGCCGCCTCGGCCTCCAAGTCCGGCTTCCCGCTCGTCGCGCGCCGCGTGTGGCTGATGGTGCTCTCCGAGTACGTGCCCGAGCACGCCGAGGCGCGCGAGTCGCTCGGCTACCGCAAGGTCGGCAACTCGTGGGCGCTCGATCCGGGTTTCACCTACCCCAAGAACGACAATCCCGACCCGAAGGTCGCGAAGAAGCTGCAGGACGACTGGGCGAGCGTCTCCGACAAGGTCGCCAAGGCGCACCTCAAGATGGCGCAGGACTACGAGGCCGCGGGCCGCACGGACATGGCGCGCTGGCACTACGAGAAGGTGATCTACTTCACGCCGACCGACGAGTCCGCGAAGAAGGCGCTCGAACACAAGCCCGTCGCCGGCTTCACCGGCACCGAGCTCGAGCAGACGCTGTTCGACCGCTCGAAGATGCTCGAGGCGATCGTCGTCGAGGAGACCAAGAAGGACTATCCCGTCGAGGAGCGGCCCGAGACCGACCGCAACGTGCTGCTCGACAAGGCGAAGGTCGTGTACCGCACGGTCAAGAGCGAGCACTTCACGCTGCGCGGCGACTTCGAGCTCGACCTGCTCAAGGAGGCCGCCGTCAACGCCGAGCGCGCGCTGCGCGTGATGCGCAAGGCCTTCGAGGGCGCCAACGGTTTCCAGGACAACTCCGCACGCTGGCTGACCGACTGGGCCTACTTCAAGGACAAGGAAACCTACGTCCAGATCCTCAACGCCAACGCTGACCTGATGTCGCCCGACGAGCTGAAGTTCCGCGTCGAGCAGACCGCGGGTTGCGGCCTCGGCAACCAGCAGGTCGCGATCGACCTCAACGTCGCCGGCAACGAGCAGGGCATCCTCGACGGCGCGGTGCGCTCCGTCGCGCAGCGCTACGCCGCGTTCCAGAGCCCGGCGCTCACCGAGGGCATCGGCCACACGTTCGTGGGCCTGTTCTTCAACAACAACCGGCGCTTCATCGTCGACCGCAAGGAGCAGATGCGCACGTCGACCGGCGAGGAGGACTACGACAAGTACTCGCCCAACATGGACACGTGGAAGGAGCTCGCGCTCGAGTCCGCGTGGAAGCTCACCGAAGGCACGGGCGCCGCGCGCCTGCCCTTGATCAACGCCGACAAGTTCCCCGATGACGCGCGCATCAAGTCGTGGTCGTTCTGCGACTACGTCGTGCGCCGCGATCCGGACCTGCTGCGCCTGCTCGACCAGCAGCGCCCGATGAACAACGTCATCGACGTCGAGAAGAAGTTCACCGAGGCCACCAAGGGCCTGTCGATCGCGCAGCTCGAGAAGGAGTGGAAGGACTTCTGGACCGAGGCGAGCCCGGTGCTCAAGGCGATCCGCGACAACGCCGAGCCGCTCGCGGCGGTCAGCCCCGACGCCAAGAAGTGGCTCGAGAACTTCAACAAGGCGCGCAAGGAACTGAACGCGACGCCGGTGACCTGGAGCGCGAGCTACTCGTCGCGCTGCAAGGACCACGTCGAGTACCTGAAGGCCAACGAGACGCAGCGTGGCGCAGCGGCCGAGCAGTCGGAGGACCCGGCGCTCACGGGCGGCTCGCACGTCGGCAACATGTTCGCGCAGATGGCGCTGGTCACGACCAATTTGGCCAAGCCCAAGGAACTGTTCGAGAGCTGGCTCAACTATCCCGGCTATCGCGACGCGCTGCTCAACGAGCGCCTGCTCACGATCGGCCTCTACGCCGAGGGCCCGTTCCTCGTGATCGACGCGATCCGCGGCGTCGGCAACCCGCCCGAAGGCAAGGGCGGCATGCGCGCGTGGCCGAACAACTACCCCACCGCCGTGCCGACGCAGATGTCCGTCGCCGACCTCGGGCCCGAAGTGCAGGCTTTCCTCGCGCAAAACGGGCACGGCGACAAGACCGTCGTCGGCTTCCCGCTCACGCTGCACCACTTCGGCGTCGGCGGCGTCCCGGGCATCAAGTCCTCCTACAAGTGCACCGTCACGATCAACAACCAGCCCGTGCCGGGCCTCGTGCACATCGCCGACGGCGGCTCCAACCGCCGTTCCTCCGCGCCGGGCATGGTCGTCTTCTATCCGCTCGAGCCTCTCAAGCGCGGCGAGGTGCACGCCGTGTGGACCTTCGAGAACGCCGAGGGCCAGGTGCGCCTCGCGACGAAGTTCAACACCTGATCCGGGCCTCTCCCAACGCCAACGCGGCCCGCAGCGAGCACGTCTCGCTGCGGGCCGCGCTCGTAGAAGGCGGAGCTGCTCAGCGCACCCAGAAGAGCGGGACGGTGGTCGAGTGGATCTTGCCGTCGCGCAGGATCCACAGCTCGGCGGGCTCGCCCTTCTTGGTGGCGCGGGCGTCGATGAAATCGCGCAGCGTGCGCAGGCCTTCGAAGCGTGCGAGGCGCACGAGCTCGGTGTCGATCGTGCGGTCGGTCCACGTGGCGCCCAGCACGAGGTCGCCGGGACGCACGTCGTAGCTCACGCCGTCGCGCGGCGTCACGGTCGCGACGCGCAAGGCGCCGGCCATCAACTGCGTCGGCACCGAATCGGTGAGGCCGGTGTAGGCGCGGTGCAGCGCGATCGAGGCGTCGCGCACGAGCGCGGACTCGCTCGCGTAGTCGACTTCCTTCAGCTCGAGGCCGGTCTGGCGGAAGATGCGCCACACGTCGTGCTGGAGCGGCTCGAGCAGCATCGACTGCGTCATCTCGCCCCGCACGACGTCGACGCGCATCGGGTCGAGGCCGCGGCCGAGCAGCAGGTTGCCGAAGTCGACCGGGCTGCGAACGGGCTTCATGTCGACGGCCAGCACGCGGTCGCCCTTCAGGAGCCCCGCGCGCGCGGCCGGGCCGTGCTCGTCGACGACGGTCACGACCGTGCCGCCCTCGGGGTGGTCCTCGATCGCGAAGCCGACGAAGGCGCCCATCGTGGCGAGCAGCTTCTGGCCGAAGACCTCGCGCACGCGCTCGACGGGAATCGCGAGGCCCGCGCCCGAGCGCCCGGCGCTGTTGATGCCGACGAGGCGCCCCTCGGGATCGAGCATCGCACCGCCGGAGTTGCCCGGGTTGATGGCCGCGTCGGTCTGCAGCATGTTCTCGTACACGTGCAGGCGACCGGAGATGTTCGCGTCCTGATCCTTGGCCGCGACGATGCCGACCGTGACCGTGTTCGCCTTGCCGTAGGGATTGCCGATCGCGATCACGACGTCGCCGCGGCGCAGCGGCTTCGACGCACCGAGCGGCACGGGCACGACGGACTCGCCTTCGGCGAGCTCGAGCTGGATCAGCGCGAGGTCGTCGTCGCGCGAGGTCGCGAGCACGCGCGCGCCGTGGCGCTTGCCGTTGGGCAGGGTCACCTGCACCTTGTGGTCCTCGCGCTGCGTGCCGTCGGCGGCGAGCGTGTCCTGCACGACGTGCCAGTTGGTGATCGCAAGGCCGCTCGCGTCGATCACGGCGCCCGAGCCTTGGCCCAGCATGCGCAGCTCGCCCGCGGTCGCGAACGGATCGAAGCCGCCGGTCTTCGGCGCCTCGGCGTACACCTCGATGTTGAGCAGCGAATCGCGCGTCTTCTCGACCACCGCCGTGACCTTGTCGCGGCGCTGCGCGAGGTTCGTCTCGCTCGCTTCCGGCGCCTTCGCAAGGCCCGCAGCGCGCGTCTCGCCCGCAAATTCCGCGGCAAAAGCCTCGCGTGCGCGATCGATCGGCACGGCGACGCCGAGGTAGCTCTCGCCGCGCTTGCGTTCCTGCCCCTCGAAGATGTCCGCGGCCGGCACGCCGATCAGGCGGCCGGTGGAATCGAGCAGCGCGCCACCCTTGTGGCCGTCGTGCACCCACGCGCCGACGCGCACGCGCCCGTTGCGTTCCGTC
>JABWBL010000221.1 GCA_013360535.1 Planctomycetaceae bacterium | reverse complement strand
TCCGAGGGCAAGCGCTACGACGAGGCCTGCGCGTGGCGGCTCGCGGCGCAACCGGAGTGGGGCGGTCGCGGCGCGCAGAAGCTCGTCGCCTGCCAGCCCGACGCGGTGCGAGCCCGCGTCGTGTTCTCCGCCCTCGATGCGCCGATCGCTCGCGAAGTCGAGCCGCTGTTCGCACGCGCCGGAGCGGTGGTGTTCTCGAACGCGAGCGCCTTCCGCATGGAGGCGGATGTGCCGTTGCTCGTGCCGGAAGTGAATCCCGAGCACGTCGGGCTCGTCAACGCCCAACGCGCAGCGCGCGGCTGGAGCGGCGCGATCGTGTGCAACCCCAACTGCAGCGCCGCGATCCTCGCCACGGCGCTCGCGCCGCTGCACCAGCGTTTTGGCATCGAGGCGTGCTTCGTCGCGACGATGCAAGCGGTCTCGGGCGCGGGGTATCCCGGCGTGCCGAGCCTCGACGCGCTCGGCAACGTCCTCCCGCGCATTGGCGGCGAGGAGGAGAAGCTCGAGGCGGAGCTGTGCAAGCTGCTCGGGACCTTCGGCTCCAAGGGCATCGAAGCGGCTCCGATCACGGCCTCGGCGGCCTGCCACCGTGTCGCCGTCGTCGACGGCCACAGCGAGGCGGTTTCGCTCAAGTTGCGCGGCTCACCGTCGCTCGAGGCCGTGGCCGACGCGCTCGCGAGCTGGCGGCCGCTGCCGCAGCAATTGCAGCTTCCCAGCGCGCCTCCCGCACCCGTGATCGTGCACACGCAACCCGACCGCCCGCAGCCGCGGCTCGACGTCGAGCGCGACTCGGGCATGAGCGTGCACGTCGGCCGCATCCGCGCCTGCAAGCTGCTCGGCACGAAGCTGTTCGTGCTCGGCCACAACGTCGAACGTGGCGCCGCGGGCGCTTCGGTGCTCAACGCCGAGCTGTTCCACGCGCGCGGGCTGCTGCCCGGCTAGGGCGTCACACCGGGCGACGCGCGACCTGCATCGCACTGGCCTGGTCCTTCGACCACACGACGACCTCGCCGATGTTGACGCGCGCAGGTCGCGTGACGATGAAGCGCACGATGTCGGCGATGTCTTCGGCGAGCAGGTGGTCGACGCCTGCGTACACCTTCGCAGCGCGCTCGGTGTCGCCCTTGAAGCGCACATCGCTGAACGGCGTGCGCACCATGCCCGGATCGACGGTCGACACGCGGATGCCGGTGTCGTGCAGGTCGTAGCGCAGCGACTCGTAGAGCGAGCGCACGGCGGCCTTGCTCGCGCAGTACACGTTGCCGCCCGGATAGGCCTGACGGCCGGCGACGCTGCCGATCAGCACGACATCGCCGCGCTTGCGCGCGATCATCCCCGGCGTGACGGCGCGCAGCACGTGCAACACGCCCTTGACGTTGGTGTCGAGAACTTCGGCCCAGTCCTCGGGCGAGCCCTTCTGCACGGGATCGACGCCGCGCGCGAGACCGGCGTTCGGCACCGCGATGTCGATCGCGAGCGGCTCGAGCGCGCGTTGCACCGCCGCCGCGTCGCGCACGTCGAGTTCGAGCGCGATCGAGCCCGCGAGCTCTGCCTGCAGCTTCGTGAGCTTCGCCTTGTTGCGCGCGGCGAGCACGACCTTGGCGCCCTCCGCCGCGAGCACCCGCGCGATCGCTTCCCCGATGCCCGACGACGCGCCCGTGACCAGTGCCAGCTTGCCCGCGAGGTTTCCCATGGTCGCCAGAGGGTACGGACGGCGGTCGCCGCTCTCCATGCCCCGGCGGCGGTGCGAGCGGCAGATCGAGACCGTAGTCTCTGCGGAATGCTGCGCCTCCAGAGCCTCTTCGCCGCCCTCGTGACCGCGCTCGCCATCTCGGCCTGCGCCACGCCCGCGCCGCGCGAGCGGCTGTTCTGCAACGGCACGATCTACCTCGGTGCGCCCGACTGGACGAAGGTCGAGGCCCTGCTCGTGCGCGACGGCCGCGTCGTCGCCGCGGGTTCACGGGAGGAGCTCGAGCGCCAGTCTCCTGACGCCGAACGCATCGACCTCCACGGATGGGTCGCCGTTCCGGGCCTGCAGGACGCGCACGGGCACTTCGAAGGGCTGGGAGCGACCGAGGAGTGGGTCGACCTGCGTGACTGTCGGAGCTTCGCCAAGGTGATCGAACTGGTCGTCGAGCGCGCGAAGGAGACTCCCAAAGGCAGTTGGATCCGCGCTCGGGGCTGGGACCAGAACCTCTGGAACCCGCCCGAGTTCCCGACGCACGAAGCGCTGAGCGCCGCCGTGCCCGACCACCCCGTGCTGCTCGAGCGCGTCGACGGCCACGCCGCGATCGCGAATCTCGCGGCGATGCGTGTGGCGGGCGTGGACGGTCCGCGCGAGAGCGAGGCCTTCGACGCGGGCAGTCCCATCCTGCAGGCCTTTGACGCTGGCGGACGCGTCCTGCTCGGCGCGGACAAGCGCCCCACGGGCGTGTTCATCGACGATGCATGCCGGCTGGTCGAGCGAGCGGTGCCTCCGCCGACGCGCGAGCAACGCAAGGCTCGCTTCCTGGAGGCTCAGGTTCTGCTCTTGGGCGAAGGCTTGACGGCCGTGCACGACATGGGCATCGATCGCGAAGGCATCGAGATCCTGCGCGAGTTGCGGGACGAAGGCCGGCTGCACCTGCGCGCTATCGAGTACCTCTCTGGCGGCGCGGCCATGGACGAGCGCACCGTCGCGGGCCTGCCGCTCGCGCCGGATGAACGCGACATGCTGTCGGTCGTCGGCGTCAAGCTTTACGCCGACGGCGCGCTCGGATCGCGCGGAGCTGCGTTGCTCGAGCCCTACCACGACGAACCGACGAACTCAGGGTTGACGCTGCTCTCGCAGGAGGAGTTGGAGCACGCCATCGCCGTGTGTGCGGCACAGGGACTGCAGCCCGCGGTCCACGCCATCGGCGACCGCGCGAACCGGATGGTGCTCGACGCCTACGCGAAGCAGCTCGCGCGCGACCCGAAGTTCCGCGAGCTGCGGCTGCGCGTGGAGCACGCGCAGGTCGTCTCGCCGCAGGATTGGGCCCGTTTCGAGGAACTCGGCGCGATCGCCTCGATGCAGCCGACACACGCGACGAGCGACATGCCCTGGGCGCCAGCGCGCCTCGGCCCCGAGCGAATTCGCGGCGCGTATGCGTGGCGCAGGCTCGTGAAGGACCCTTCGTTGCTGGCCTTCGGCAGCGACTTCCCCGTCGAGCCGTGCGATCCCCTCGACGGCGTGTACTCGGCGATCACGTGCGCGCGCCCCGATGGCACTCCGGCCGGCGGATTCCTGCCCGACCAGCGCCTGAGCGCGCGGGAGGCGTTCTCCGCCTTCACGTTCGGCGCCGCGCGCGCCGCTCGCCAAGAGGACCGCCGCGGCCGGCTCGCTCCGGGCTACTTCGCGGACATGACGGTTTTCCCCTTCGATCCGCTCGAGTGCGAGCCCGCCAAGCTGCTTCGTGAAGAAGCGACACAGGTGATCATCAATGGCGAGTGCGTCTTGCGGAAGTTCTTGGGGTGCTTCAACTGATCGCTCGACGCTACTCTCTCGCTCCCCACCTCCCGGTCACTGCCCATGGTCAAGATCCAGATCGCCTACGAAGGGGACCTGCGTTGCCGCGCGACGCACGGCCCGTCCGGTGTCCAGCTCTCCACGGATGCGCCCGTCGACAACCAGGGGCGCGGCGAGAGCTTCTCGCCGACCGACCTCGTGGCGACCGCGCTCGGCGCCTGCATGCTGACGATCATGGGCATCGTCGCGCGCCGACACGCCTGGGACCTCTCGGGCGCGACCGTCGAGGTCACCAAGGGCATGGTGCAGGCCCCGGTGCGCCGCATCGGCTCGCTGGAAGTCGTGATCCGCGTCCCGGCGGAGCTCGACGAGGCCGCCCGCAAGACGCTCGCGAACGCCGCGTACACCTGCCCGGTGCACAAGAGCCTGCATCCCGAAATCCAGATTCCGGTCCGCTTCCTGTTCGGCGCCGCCGCCAAGGCCTGACCGGATCGGTTTGACCCAATCCGTACGGGGGCGAGCGTTTCCCGTTCGTTTCCCATGGGTTGCGGCCCTGCAGGGCCGCGCGGCCCGGAAAGCTCGCCATGAACTACCCCAAACGCTTCCTGCTCCCGTCCCTGCTGGCCCTCACGCTCGGTTGCCTGCCCGCGACCGCCGCGGCGGGGCAGGTGGACTTCAACGGCCTCGCCGAGAAGTTCTTCAAGGCCCATCCCGTCGACGGTCGCTCCGTCAGTGACGTCGCGCTCGACGAGCTCGTCGCGACCCACTACGCGCTGGCGCAGATCGGTGCGATCGACGTGCGTTTCCCGCGCGAGTTCCTCGACGACAAGGGCGTCGTCGAGGACTTCAAGGACTCGCTGACGGCGATCCTCGCGGTGCACGAGCTGTGGCTCGACTGGATCGGCGCTCCGCCGGAGCAGGTCACCAAGGCCAAGGCCGACTTTGCCGAGCTGCGCAAGTTCCTGAAGGGCGCGCGCGCCGGAACGGGCGCCTCCAAGGCCAAGAACTTCTTCGAGATCTTCTCGGGCGCGCAGGACGTGCAGGGTGCGCTCGACCGGCTGCGCGACGGCTTCCGCAGCGGCTCGATGATGGGCGTGACGCCGCTCTCGACCAAGCCGCAAGTCCTGATCGTCGCGCCCAACCGCCAGCACTTCATGGAGCTCGCCGGCGCCCTCGGTGCGCGCCAGGAGAGCTCGCGCAGCCTGTACTGGAACGACAGCCTCGCCAACTGGACCGAGTTCGGCTGGAACGAGACGCAGGTGATCGCGCTGCAGTACCCGCCGCTCAAGCCGAACCTGACGGACTTCTCCGAAGGTGTGGCGATGGACTCGAAGGAGCCGACCGGCCTGCACCAGAACGTGGCGCAGCGCGCGGCGGTCACGCTCTGCTGGCACACGTTCGGCAACGCGCTCGACCCGGCCTTCGAGACCGCGATCGGTCAGGTGGCCGTGATCGACATCTACGGCGAGAACAACACGCGCTCGGGCGGCTCCGGGCGCTCGAACACGACCGACGGCATGACGGCGTTCATCCCCGGCGGCCGCTCGGAAGGTGGCCTGCTGCCGCCGACCAACGCCGACAGCGAGTGGCGCGTCACCGCGGGCAAGGACTACTTCGTCAAGCCGCTCAAGGAAGGCCAGAAGGCCGGCGCGAAGGGCGGGGCCAAGGCCAAGGAAGAGAAGCTCGTCTACTTCCAGCTCAAGAGCGACGACACGTCAAAGCGCACCTACGTGCGCGCGCCGTTCTTCGGGAGCGCCGCGCAGGGCAAGGAACTGCCCGCGCCGGAGTTCATGACCGACTACCTCGAGTTCTTCCGCGCCTACAAGAGCGCCTTCCTGCACTGGCTGCGCGAGTTCGGCGCGGCCAAGCCTGTGGAGGCGCACGCGCTCTTCGCCCAGCTCCTCAAGGGCATCGCCGAGGCCGGCAGCGCGGCGACCTTCGAGGAGGTGGTGAAGGAGAGCTACAAGGTGCCGCTGTCGACGGCGGACCTCGGACAGGACTCGCTCGAGGCGCGTTTCCTCGCGTGGCTGGGCTCGAAATAGGCCGGGTTGGGAACCCGCGCGGACGAGAGTAGACTCTCCCGCTCACAATTCGCCCGTCGCGGCGCCCCCGGAGTTCCGAGGGTGCAGTGGGGGAACCCGGTGAGACTCCGGGACTGGCCCGCAACCGTGAGGGACACCACGTGTGTCCCGCAGTCGGAATGCCCACGGCCGCGACGTCGTTCACCTTCGGAAGCAAGGTTTCCTTCGATGTCGTCGACCAACCCAGCCGCGCCCCTCCCAGCCACCCTGCGGGGCGCCCTTGCGCTCGCGCTGGCAGCCTGCGTGGCCTGCTCGCGCGTCGAGCCGAGCGGGAGCGTGCCCGTCGAACGCCCGCAGCGCATCGTCGCGACCAGCGCGACGGCGGTCGACATCGTGGCCGCGCTCGTCGACCCGGACCGCATCGCCGGCTTTCCTGTGCAGGCGCTCGAGTACTCGTCGCTGCACGACGAACCGCCGCAATTCGCGTCGATCCGCCAGTTCGAGGCCTACCTCGCCGAGCCGGTGCTCGCGCTGCGGCCCGATCTGGTCGTGATCGACCCGTGGCAGGCGCCGGAGACCTCCCAGCGGCTGCGCGAGGCCGGGGTGAGCGTGCTCGCGCTGCCCGAGGTGCGGGGGCTCGAGGACGCCTTCGAGGCGCTGCGCACCGTCGCGAAGGCGGTGGGGGAG
>JABWBL010000220.1 GCA_013360535.1 Planctomycetaceae bacterium | reverse complement strand
GGCTCGCCGAGCCGCTCGAGCGCAACCTGCAGGCGATCGCCGAGCTGCGACTGTGGCGCGCGATCTGCACGATCGGGGTCGGGGCCGCGCTCGCGCTCTCCGGCGGCCTGATCCAGGGCATGTTCCGCAACGCGCTCGCGTCGCCGTCCTTGATCGGCGTCACCGGTGGCGCGAGCCTCGGCGCGGCCTTCGCGATCCTGATCGTCGGCGGTTACGCGCCGCGTCTCGTGCTCGAGAACGCCGCGGGCTTCGACGCCGTGCTCATCCCGCTGTTCTCGTTCCTCGGCGCCCTCGGCACGACGGCGCTGGTGGCGCTGATCGCCTCCGCGCGCGGCCGGACGAGCGTGACGACGCTCCTGCTCGTCGGCATCGCGGTCAACATGTGTGTCGCGGGCATTTTCGCCGCGATCCAGTACCTGAGCCTCGAGGACTGGGAGGTCAGCAAGGCGATCCTCGCGTGGACGTTCGGAACGCTCGACGATCGCAAGGGACTGCACTGCGTCACGGTGCTGACGGCGCTCGCGCTTTCTGCGGCGGCGATTCCGTTCGTCGCGCGCGAGCTCGACCTGCTGAAGGCGGGCGAGGCCGACGCGCAGGCGCTCGGCGTCGACGTCGCGCGCACCAAGCGCATCGCGCTCGTCGCGGCGGCGCTCGCGGCCTCGGCGGCGGTCGCCGTCGCGGGCCAGATCGGGTTCGTCGGGCTCGTCGTGCCGCACCTCGTGCGACTGTGTGGTGCGGGCAGCTACCGCAGGCTCCTGTGGCACGTGATTCCGGCGGGCGCGCTGTTCCTGCTCGGCGCGGACCTGCTGCAGCGTGTGCTGCTCGGCGAAGGCTCGCTGCAACCGGGCGTGATGATGTCGCTCGTCGGCGGACCGTTCTTCCTGTTCCTGCTCGTGCGCAACCGGCGCGAGGTGTCGACGTGGTGAACCAGCTCGTCGCCCGCGAGGTCTCGTTCGAGTATCCCGGCCCGCAGCGCGCGCTCGACGGAGTCTCGCTCGAACTCGCTCGGGGCGAGCTCGTCTCGCTCGTCGGCCCCAACGGTTCGGGCAAGAGCACGCTGCTGCGCTGCCTCGCCGGCCTCGCGCAACCGCTGTCGGGTTCGGTCGAGCTCGATGGCACGAGCCTCGGCCAGTGGAACGCGCGCGAGCGGGCCCTGCGTGTCGCGGTCGTGCCGCAGTTCCTGCCGAGCCTCCACGATGTCACCGTCGAGGACTTCGTGCTCGGTGGGCGCTACGCGCGCATCGATCGCTGGGCAGGGCCCAACGCGGTCGATCGCGAGGCGCTCGACAAGGCGCTGGTCGCCTGCGATGCGCTCGAGTGCGTCGGGCGCGCGATGAGCGAGCTCTCCGGCGGCCAGCGCCAGCGCGTCGTCGTGGCGCGCGCGGTCGCGCAGGAGGCGCCGGTGCTGCTCGTCGACGAACCGACGACATCGCTCGATCCCGACCATCAGGTGACGGTGTTCGAGCTGCTCGCGCGGCTCGCCTGCGACGGGCGCATCGTGCTCGTCGTGACGCACGAGCTCAACCTCGCGGCGCAGTTCTCGGCCTCGATGGCTGTGCTCTCGCGCGGCAAGCTCGTCGCGCGCGGCTCGGTCGACCAGATGATGCGGCCAGAGGTGCTCGTGCCGGTCTACGGCGAGCGCCTGCACTTCGGCAAGCTCGACGACGGGCGGCCGTTCGTCGTGCCGCGCTCGACCTTGTTGCGCAAGCGCGGCTAGCGCGCGCTCAGGGCAGCGTGAGCAGCCACTCGGCCAGCGTGCGGCGCTCCTCGTCCGTGCCGAACGTCGGCGGCATCGGCGAGCGGTAGTGCTTGGCGTGCTCGGTGAGGCGCGGCGACTTCTGCTTCCACACGTTCGGTTCCTTGAGGAAGCTCGCGAGGTCGGTCCTGTTCCAGTGCTCCGAGAGCCTGGTGAGCGGCGGCGCCATGAACGTGCCCTCGTGCTTCGGCCCGTGGCAGGTGGTGCAGTTCTTCGAGACGTAGAGCTTCGGCCCGTCGGGCTTCTGCGACGACGTCGGCGCGGCGTCGTTGGAGCAAGCGACGATCGGGAACAGCAGGAGCAGCAGGCACGCACGGTTCATTGGACGCGAGATTCTAGTAGCCGATGAGGAGCATCGCCCGCTGGCAAAGCTCCCGCAGTTCCTCGTCTTCGGGCGCCAGTTCCAGCCCGGACAACGCAGCGGATTCCGTGGTGTAGGTATCGTTGAGCGCCCAACTCGCTTTCGCGAGCCCGCGCCAGCCCGCCACCATGCCCGGCGCGAGCTGGGTCGCGATGCGGTAAACGCTCGCGGCTTCCGCCCAGCGCTCCTGGCGCAGCAGGACCGCGCCGAGGTTGATGCGCGCGACGACGTTGCCGCGTCCCAGTTCGATCGCGCGCCGGAAGCAGCGCTCAGCCTCGGCGACGTCGCCGTCGGCGAGCGCGAGGCGGCCGAGGTTCGACCAGGGCCGGCCGTAGCTCGGATCGAGTTTCAGGGCCCTTTTCCAGAGCTCCACGGCGCCCGGAACGTCGCCGGCTTCCTCGCGCGCGAGGGCGAGCTCGTTGTAGGCCGTCGGGTCATCGGGCACGTGGCGCAGTTGCTCCTCGTAGAAGCTCGTGCGGTCGCGATACACGGAGCTGCGTTGCCACGCGAGCGGAACGAACGCCGCGATCGCGACGATTCCCGTCGCGACGGCAGCGCGCGACGGAAGGAGCCGCACGAGCGCGTCGAGCGCGGCGCAGCCGAACAGCAGCGGCAAGTACAGGAAGCGCGGCGCAAACAGGACGCCGGCGGGAACGAGCTGCACGAGCGGCAGGAAGCTCGCGACGCAGAGCAATGCCGAAGCGCCCGCGACTCGACCGTTGGCCTGCCGCATGCGACGCACGCCGACGAACGCTATCGCCGCGAGCGCGGCCCAACCGTACATCGCGACCCACGGCTCGACGTCGCGGAACACCTCGGAACGTTCGTAGTTCGGCGGGTACGCGACTGGCGCGACGAGCAGGCGAGCGCTCTCGACCAATGCTCGGCCGCCGACCTTGATTCGCTCGAGGAAACTCGCGTCGGCCAGCGGCGCGAAGGGCGCGCTCGGCATCGGGCTTCCGTACACGGAGTGCCGCAAGAACCCGTACGCAAGCACGGCCACGACACAGCCGCCAACGGAAGCGAAGGCCGCCTTCGGCGAGTGCCGACAGGCGACGAGCGCGAGCAACGGCACGAACACGAGGCCATCTTCCTTGCCGAGCAGCGCGAGCAAGGTGCCGAGCGCCGCCGCGACGGCGACCCGCAGCATGCGGCCGACCGACTCGTCCCGATGGGGTGTCGTCCAGGCCAGCAAGAGCGCGACTCCGACGAGGCCACCGAGCGCGCTCAGCATCGACGTTCGTCCGGAAATCCACGCGACGGAGTCGGCGAGCGCCGGGTGCACGGCGACCACGCCGAGGCCAATCCACGGGAACGGTCGCGGATGCGCTCCACCCGACAGCAGCACGAGCGCGATGCCGGCCAGCATCACCACCGCCGCGTGCAACAACGCATTCGTCAGGTGAAACCCGCGCGGCGCCAGGCCATGCAGCGTGTGGTCGACGCGCAGCGAGAGCGTCGCGAGCGGTCGGTAGTGGCCTGCGGCCCCGCGGTGGTGCCAGTAGTCGCGCTCGAAGGCTTCGAGCGCCGGAAGCTGGCCCTGGACGACCGGATTCTGCTCGAGCACCTCGCGATCGTCGTAGGCCCAACCGTCGAGGCGCACCGCCGGCAGCCACGCGAGCAGCGCCAGCGCCGCACACAGCCACGCGAGCCACGGTCCGCGCGCCGTCGGATGGGGGAGCAGCGTGGCCTCGGTCATCGGGAAGAGATTGCGCAACCGCCTCCGCGAGCGCAACGAAGCCCTTGACGGGCCTGTCATGCGCTTCGCCGCCGCGTCGGCCTTTGCTACCGTCGCCTTGGCATGGCCGCAACTTCCCCCGCACGTCCTGGGCCCTGGTGGCGTCGCCGCGAGGTGCTCCTGTGGGCGCTCGGCTGGTGCGTGCTGCGCTCGATCCTGCTGCTCAGCTTCTGCGACGTCTTCGTGTACGGCGAGGAGTTCGAGAAGGCCGCGGCCGGCAAGGCGCTGCTCGACGGCGTGCCGGTGCCCTACCACCTGCTGCCGTACCACCCGTACGAAGGCGGCGGTTTCGTCGTGAGCGTGCTCGACGCGCTCGCGTTCGGCGTCTTTGGGTCTTGTCTGCTCGCGCTCAAGCTCGTCGCGCTCGCGCTCGGCGCCGCAGTCCTGTGGGCCGGGTGGAGCCTGTGCGAACGGTTCGGCGGGCGAGCTTCGGCGCGCGCGTTCGCGCTCTTGTGCCTCTTCGCGCCAGAGAGCGTGCAAGCCAACTCACTGCTGGCGCTCGGCATCCACTATCAGGCCTGCCTGTTCGTCGCGCTGATCCTCGGGCTCGCGCTGCGCGCCGCGTTGCAGCGTGAGGCACGCCAAGGCCCGTGGATCGCGCTCGGCCTCGCCGCGGGCTTCGGTTTCTACTTCTCCTACCAGTGTGCGCTCACGATCGCCGTCGCCGGCGGAGTGCTCCTGCTCGCGTGGAAGCGCGAGCTGTTCGGCGTGCGGCTCGCGTGGCTCGCGTTCGGGCTGATCGTCGGCCTCACGCCACTCCTGTGGATGGCCCTGCACGTCGGCAACGAGGTCTTCGACATCCACGGCGCGTCCGTGGTCGGCTCGAAGGCGGGCAAGCTCGACGTGCTCACGAAGTTCGCGTCCTCGCTCTTCGAAGGCCGTTCCGCATGGGATTCGAGCGCGATCGTGCTGCTCGGGCTCGCGCCACTCGTCGCGCTCTTCACGCTGCGCGGCAACGAATCGCACGCCTTGCGCTGGGCGATGCTCACGGTCGCCGCGCACGCGCTCGTGTTCCTCGCCGCGTACCTCGCGAGCGGCTTCACCGTCGCGAAGGTGTTCCACTACTTCTACTTGCACCGCCTGATGCCGCTGTGGTTCCTCGGCATCGTGCTCGTGGCGTTCGGTGTCGCGCGCGCACGCTGGATGTGGGGGCCCGTCGCGCTGCTCGTGCTGATGGGGGCGAGCGACACGTGGCGGCTCGCGCGCGACGCGACGCCCGGCGACTGGCTCGCGCACGCGCAAGTCCTCGCGAGCCAGAAGGGCTACCGCTATTCGCAATACCTGCAGAAGATCGAGCCGCGCATGCAGGACGCGCGCCACGTCGAGCTGACGCAGCTGCTCGCCTTCGACGAGCCCGAGCCCGAGCTGCTGCACGAGTCGCTCGCGATCGCGCTCTACGGCTCCGGCGTCGGCTCCTTCGAGGACCAGTGCGCCGAGATCCGCTCCGTCGGCATCGACGACCTGCGCGGCTTCCAGCTCGGGATGGGCCTGATGCTGATGCGGCACAAGGGCCGCGACTTCAAGGAACGTGTCGACCTCGTCAGCGGCTTCGAACCCGCGACGCGCGACGCCCTGATCGAGTCGATCGGCCGCTTCGGGCAATGGGAGCTCGGCACGGAGGACACCGTCCTTCGCGAAGCGCGCCTGGGCCTCGACCTCGGCTTCCCCGAGCCCTTCTTCCGCGGCCTCGGCCGGCGGCTCTTCTCCGCGATCGGCGACGCGCGCATCCCGCACTACTTCGAGCGCCGCGCGTCGCCCGTGTTCCTCGTGCCTGCACGCGCGCAGGCGCTGCTTGGCGAGCTCCCGGACGCCGCACGGCTCCCGATGCTCGCCGGCTACGAACACGCGCATGCGTTGCACACGCTTCCGTAGCTCGTTTCCTTCGCGGCACGCGCGGCACGTGCTCAGCAAACACGGAGGGCGGAGGAAGCGGAGGGAGAGCGGAGGCCAGAGGAAACGGCGGGTGGAAGGGGTGTGGCTTTCGCCGGAAGGCCGGGACGGGAACGGAGGGATGAAAGAGGGAGCAGCGAGGTGCGAGATGGCGCCTGCCGACGGCCCGAAGCGATCGGAGAGAAGCGGCGCGAGGGATGAAACGCGAGCGACAGGAAAGTGGTTGCAAAGGAGTTGCCGACGGCGCGGCGAGGTGGAGGCGGCGGTGGCCGATGGGGCGGCGAGGTCGAAAAGGTTGCGTGCGGCCCGCGGTGGTGGCGCACGCGCAAACTCCGTCCTGAGTTCTCCGAACGCTTTCACGAGCTAGAACCGATCGGTGTGGAAACGGAGTCGGGCGGCGTAGCGTCTGGAGGGCAGTACCACCCACCCCCAAACGCCAAACCACCCGATGAAGACCAC
>JABWBL010000219.1 GCA_013360535.1 Planctomycetaceae bacterium | reverse complement strand
GTCATGCTCTACCAGGGGGCGATCTCGGGTTGGTTCGACAGCCCGAGTCGCCTCTATCATGTGCCCGAACCCAACCCCCTCGCGCGCGCGAACTTCTTGAGCCCCTGGCTGGGCGCCTACCTGCCTTCTTGGAACGACGTGGCGCATTCCTGGCGTTGGCCGGTCAACTGGGTGTGGTGGGGTGCGTTCGCGACTCCGGTCCTGGTTTGGGTGGGGCGCGAAGTGCGCCGGGGCTCGCGGTACCACGCGATCCTCGTCGACCCGCCGCACTTCGGGCGCGGCCCCAAGGGCGAGACGTGGCAGTTCGAGGACCACATGACGCCGCTGGTCGAGGCGCTGCGCGAGCTCGCGGCGGAACGTGCGTTCCTCGTACTCTCGACCTACGCCATCGGCTTCTCGCCGCTGTCGTTCCACAACCTGCTCGGGGCCCTCGGGCCGGGCCGCATCGACTCCGGCGAGCTCGCGCTCCCCGAACGCGAGGCTCCCGGCCTCTCGCGGCGCTTCCTGCCCTGCGGCTTCTGCGCGCGCTGGTCGCGCGGCTTCGAGCCGCCGGCCGTGGAAGAGCTCGAGGCGCCGTGACGCTCGAGGTGCTGTTCGCCGACAACCACCTGCTCGCCGTCGCCAAGCCCGCCGGCCTGCCGGTCGTGCCCGACTCGAGCGGCGACGAGAGCCTCTACGACCAGGCGCGCGAGTGGATCCGACGCGAGTACGCCAAGCCCGGCGAGGTGTTCCTCGGCGTCGTGCACCGCCTCGATCGTCCGGTGTCCGGCGTCGTGCTGTTCGCGCGCACGAGCAAGGCCGCCTCGCGCCTGTCCGAGCAGTTCCGCTCGCACTCGGTCCGCAAGCTTTACTTCGGCGTCAGCGCTTCCGCGCCGCGCGCCTCGGAGGGCGAGCTCGTCCAGTGGCTGACCAAGGACGAGGCCCGCAACGTCGTCAGCGCATCCTCGACTGAGCGCAGCGGCTCCCAACGTTCGGTCACTCGCTGGCGGCTCGCGGGGAACGACTCGCGCTTCTTCCACCTCGATCTGGAGCCGTCGACGGGGCGTCCGCACCAATTGCGGGTCGCGGCGGCCTCGCTCGGGTGTCCCTTGCTCGGGGACCTCAAGTACGGCGCGGCGGTTCCGCTTCCTGACCAGAGTGTCGGACTTCACGCGGCGCTGCTCGAAGTGGATCACCCGACGCTGAAGACCCGAGTCGTCGTTCGCGCGCCGGTGCCGGAGCGTGACTGGTGGCACTGGCGTCGGTGACGCGTCCGCGCGAAGGGGCTGGACGCCGCAGCCTCGTTGCGACTCCGCCACTCCCTGTGCGCCGCGACGGCGCGAGCCTGGAGCGCCTCAACTCTCGAGGGCGAGCTCGAGCTGTTTCCAGGCCGGGCGCCAGGCGAGGCCGAGGTTGAGGATCTTCTGCACGAGCATCGGATAGGGGACGCCGCCGGCCTTGGCGGAGTCGGCGAAGTCCTCGTCGCGAGCGAGGTCGGGGTTCGCATTGGCCTCGATGACCCAGACCTTGCCTGCGGCGTCGAGACGCAGGTCGATGCGCGCGTAGCCGGAGAGCGAGAGCGCGCGGTAGACGGCAGTGCACGTCCGCACGATGTCGCGTTCGACCTCGGGCGGGAGGTTCTCGGCCGGTCCGGTGCGGATGCCGCGCTTGCGCTGGTAGGCGGCGCTCCACTTGACGCGCTCGGTGGCGATGCGCGGCTGGTCCTCGGGCCAGTCGTTGAAGGTCATCTCCCAGATGGGGAAGTGCTCGGCCCGCGCGTTGCCGATCAGTCCGACATACAGCTCGCGCCCCTCGATGTACTCCTCGGCGAGCACGTCGGTCTCGTAGGTCTCGTGCATGTAGCGCACGCGTTCGAGCAGCTTGTCGGGTGCGTGGACGATCGAAGCCTGCGAGATGCCGAGCGAGGCGTCCTCGACGGCTGACTTCACGAGCAAGGGAAAGCGCGCGTTGCGCGGGCAGCGGACCGGCGCGCCGTAGGGAAACGTCGTGCCTCGCGGCGTGCGGATCCTGTGCCACGAGAGGATCTTCTTCGTCAGCACCTTGTCGTGGGCGAGCATCAGGCCGCGCGGGTTGCAGCCCGTGTAGGCGCGCCGCATCAGCTCGATGAAGCTGATCACCGCCTGTCCGTAGAGCGCGACCCCGTGGAATTCCTCGAGCACGTTGAAGGTCACGTGCGGATTGAACTCGTCGAAGGCCGTGCGCAACACTTGCAGGTCGTCGTGCACGCCGACAGGGCGAGCCTCGTGGCCCAGCTCCTCGAGCGCCGAGAGGATGTCGTGCTCGGTCCGCCACGGCACGATCGTCGGGCCCGTGCGCGCCGAGCGGTCGTCCGGCGGCACGAGATCCTCGTGCATCAGCACCAGCACGCGCAGTTTTCTCATCGTGCGAGCCGGTGGTAGCCGGTGTGGAGGATGCGCATCGTGTGCACCGCGAGCAGCAGCGCGGCGTCCAGTCTGGCCGCGGCGGGCCGGGAGTCAACGACCAGATGCAGCTCGCGCGCCCGTTGGGCCATGTCGTGCAACACCTGCTCGACGGTGTAGGCGGGCGCGTCGCTCCAACGCGACAGTGCCGCGACGAACTCAGGTCGCTGCGCGCGCAGGAACGCCGCGGCCGAGCGCCTTCGATCGCCTGGGAGCGCCCGCGCGAACAGGCGCCTCAGGCCACGGTCGAAGGCGTAGGGCATCCGGGCGCGATACCGCTCGCGTTTCGCCGTGTAGTGCTCGCGCAGCGTCGTTCCGTTGTCCTCGAGCGCCTCCGTGCGCTCCCGCAACCGCACCGGTGGCCGCTTTCCGCCGATGCGCGCTGCCAGCTCTTCCATGTACTCGAGCTTGAGCAGCGCCGGCCAACCTCGGTAGCGCCAGCGCCAGACCTTGGGCGGCCCCAGCCACACCGCGAACGTCTCCGCGAAGTCCTCGGCCGGATGGCTCTGCGCGTACCAGTGGGGCAGGTGTTGCACGAAACTGCGGCTGTAGGGCTCGGGCTTGTAGTGCGGCTCGTAGGGCGCGCTCCACAGCCCGAACACCTCGCGCCAGCGCCGGGTCGTGTGCAGCTTGTAGGCGTTGTCGATCGCGTGTCCCGCCTCGTGGCGCAGCAGCTTGCCGAAGTTCCGTGCGTTGCCACCCTCGACGAAGCCGAGCATGCTGCGCTCGAGGCGTTCGAGCCGGGGATGGGCGAGGTAGAACGGAATCGCGACGCCCGGCACACCGTCGGGAGAGAACCACTCCGTCGAGAGCCACGCATGCGGCTGGAAGTGCCGCAGGCCGCGCTCGCGAAGCTCCTGTTGGAAGCGTTCGAGCCGCGCCGCCAGCGGCGTGCGCTCGAGATCGAGCCCAAGGTCGCAAAAGCGCAGGTCGAGAAGCCGCTCGTCGTCCCACTGCGTCCAGCGTAGGGGCCGGGCCCGAGCCTTGCGCTTCATCGCGCGAGCACCCGCACGACGATGTCGAGCGTCGGGTCACAGGTCAGGCGCGGCTGCGCGGCGTCGTCTTTGCGGTCCTCGCCGATCGACCACAGCACGAGCGTGCCGTCGGCCTCCAGTCGTGTCGCGAAAGGAGCGCCACTGAAGGGATCGACTCGGCTCGCGGCCGCCGACCGGGCCGCGGCGGCACCCTCCAGCGTGGCGATGCGCGCGAGCTGCACCAGCTCCTTCAGCGCGGCGAGTTCGCCCCACGGATGGCGGCAACCGACTCCCGGCGGCATCAGCATGAAGTTGAAGACGTTCGAGCTGAGGGCGCTCCGCACCGCGGGCGCCGGGGACCCTGCCGAGTACGGCGTGTTCTCGGCCCACTTGGCGTGCTCGGACCAGCTCTGGAAGCAGTCTGCGAGTTCCTGGTCCATCTGCAGCGAGGAGACCGGTCCGGCGGCGAACTCGTCGCTGCCGACGGTCCTCGCTCGGGAGGTCAGGCCGTCCTTTGCGCGCTGGAAGTCCCGTTCGATCAGGCGCAGCTCGCCAGGCAGCGAGGCGAGGTAGCGATCGCGAGGCTGCAGCCGCGCGAGGTGCGCATCGAGCTCGGCCGGAAGGTCGGCCGGGTCGAGCAGCACGAGGCACAGCGCCACACGCTCGAGCACCTGCAGCTCGGCCTCGCTCCAGGCCGCATAGCCTGTCACCCAGGTGGCGCCCTCCAGCGTCTCGCAGGCCGCCAAGGCCTTGCCAAGGTGAGCGCGTGCGGTCGCGACGTCCCCTCTCGCCGCGTGCACCACCGCGCTGTCGGCGAGTCGCCGCGCGGCCCACACCGCGCCAGCGAGCGCGGGGGTGGGGGCCGGGAGGTTCTCGCGCTCGAGGAGCTCGAACCAGCGCTCGGGGGGAGTCGCGACGGTGCTGTCGCACTCGAAGGCGTCGAGCGGGATCTTTTCGATCGACTCACGCCACTCGACGACCAGCGCAAAGCAGTCGCGTCGGGCGAGCAGCTGCACGGGGCGGTCCTCGAGCTCGGCGCGCCAGTTGGCGAGCCGCATCTCGTCCCCGAGGACGTCGGGGTCCACGCCGGAGCACTCGGGCGCCGCCACCTGCGGGGCCAGGCTCGCCTCGGAGCCGATGCCGTAGTGCGGCAGGGTCCCGAACGCCTGACCGGGCAGTCCGAGCGTCCGGGCCGAGCCGCCGGGCAGTCGCGGAGGCAGCGTTTGTTGTCCGAAGGACTCCGCAAAGGCGCCGCTCACGCGAGCGATCCAGTCCAGCGCAGTCAGTCGGCGCGCTGACGAGGCTGTCGCCGGGTTGGGCCGCGGGTTGGGATCTGGCTTCGTTTCGGAAGCGGTCTTTGCGGCGGTTCCTGCGGAGCCTGCGTCCGCGGCCTCGATTCGCGCCGGCTGTGGCTTGGGCAAGCGCGCGACCGTCGCCTCCACCTCGGCTCGAGCCGATTCGAGGTTCGAAGTCACCTTCCGAGCCAACGCCGCGTAGGCGACGACGAGCAACGCGAGCCAGATGCCGCCCGCGATGCCGATCCACCGCCAACGGCGGTGGCGTCCCCGCCATTCCGTTCGTTGGGTGGTCGGCGCCTCCGGCATGCGCGCGATTGTAGGAGCCGCGCCCGGCCGAAGCGGATTCCCAATCTCGCGGAATCGCCAAGGATCGACGGTCTGCCGAGCGCTTCCGAGAGCGCCGCTTCCGTCCGGCTGTCCCAAGTTGTCAAGGAGCGCCGCACGCGCGGCTTGGAGAGGTGCGAGCGGAGGCCGTTCGACCGGGACCTCGCGAGGAAGTTCGGGACCGTGACTTCCGAGCGCCCCCCTGGCGACGAATGCGAGTCGTCGAAGTGGGGCCTCCGCTCGCGCTGCGGCGAGCTCAGGAACTCGCTGCAGGTTCGGCGATCGGGGCCGCGCTCGCGGGAGGGGCCGACGGGAGATCGCTCTTCAAGGGGGCGCGGTGCGCGCAGCTGCTCCATCGCATGGCGAGGCGCGAGCAGGGGAGCACGCTGCGGATCCTGCCGCAGCACCTCGCCATGGAGGGGTTCCTCGCGCTCCATTTCAATGGGCCGGGCGTGGCGTGGAGCGAGTACTCGCGCCGGGCCATCTCTCGCGGGCTCGATCCGCGGTGGGAGGAGACGGTGGCGGGGCGGTCGGTGCCGGGCCTCGAGGACGCGCTGCGGGTGTTCGAGATCCACGAGGGGCAGTCGGGCGCGCTGCTGTTCCTCGGGGACGTGATGGCGTCCGCGTTCGTGGTGTCGCACCCGGACGATTACCGCGGGCTGCACCGGACGCTGATCGAGGACGGGTTCTCGGAGGAGCTGTGGCAGGCGGCGCAATGGAGCGGGCCGAGCCCCGAGCTCGCGGGGGCGTTCGACGAGGAGAGGGTGGGGTCGATCGGGGATCTCCGGCTGGCGCTCGCGCGGGCGCGGCGGCAGGCGGCGGCGTTCCACGTGGACATGGCGGCGGGCGTGATCGCGCGGCCCGTCGCCTCGCAGCGGGTGTACCGGGCGGGGCCGTTCTCGCTGCAGCGGTTCGTGACGGACCTGAACCCGCGGGAGGAGAACCATATCGGGGAGGTCATCGTGCGGGACGACGGGACGCTGGAGTATGCGCGGACTTACCGGCTCTCGGCGGGGCAGACGCGGCGGGCGTACCTGCTCCAGAAGCTGGCGACGCATTCGTGGAACCTGGACGCGACGGCGGCCTCGCTGGGGGTGCGGCGGGAGGAGCTCGTCGTGCGGCTCGACCGGGCGGGGTTCGGGTACCTCGTCGCGGAGCACGTGCTCAAGGCGGCGCAGCGGCGGGCGCGGTGAGG
>JABWBL010000218.1 GCA_013360535.1 Planctomycetaceae bacterium | reverse complement strand
GGAGCCGGGTGGAGAGCTCGGGGTAGACGGCCGGGCAGCCCGCCGCGCCGGTCAGCGCGGCGAGGGCGAGGAGCACGAGGTGGCGCGCGCGGCGGATCGGGCTGGGCAAGGTTCCCCATTTTTGGCCGGAGCGCGCATCCACCGCAACAAAACCGTGCTATTCGCGCCCCATGAAGGACGCCCCCGCCATCGCCACCCATGATCTCGGCGCGCACGTCGGCCAGACGGTCACGCTCCGCGGGTGGCTTTACAACAAGCGCTCCAGCGGAAAGCTGCACTTCATCGAGCTGCGCGACGGGTTCGGCATCGTGCAGTGCGTGATGTCGAAGGGTGACGTCGGCGAGGAGGCCTTCGCCGCGGCCGACAAGGTCACGCAGGAGAGCGCCGTCGAGATCACCGGCGAGGTGAAGGCGCACCCGAAGCGCGCGGGCGTCTTCGAGATCGCGACGAAGTCCTTCCGCCTGCTCGCCCCGACGGCCGGCGAGTATCCGATCTCTCCGAAGGAGCACGGGACCGATTTCCTGATGGATCACCGGCACCTGTGGCTCCGGTCCAGGCGCCAGCACGCGATCATGAGGGTGCGGCACACGATCATCCAGGCGATCCGGGACTTCTTCGACGGCCGCGGCTTCACGCTGGTGGACGCGCCGATCTTGACGCCGAACGCGTGCGAGGGGACGAGCACGCTCTTCGAGACCGACTACCACGGCGAGAAGGCGTACCTCACCCAGTCGGGCCAGCTCTACATGGAGGCCGCGGCGGCGGCGTTCGGCAAGGCCTACTGCTTCGGTCCGACGTTCCGCGCCGAGAAGTCGAAGACGCGCCGGCACCTCGCCGAGTTCTGGATGGTCGAGCCCGAGGTGGCGTTCATGGACCTCGAGGGGGACATGGACCTCGCGGAGGACACCCTGTGCTTCATCGTCGAGCGGGTGCTGGAGCGGCGCCGCCCGGAGCTCGCCGTCCTGGAGCGCGACGTCTCGAAGCTAGAGGCCGTGAAGAAGCCGTTCCCGCGGATCCACTACGACGAGGCGGTCGCGATCCTGAACGCGGCGCGCGCGGAGAAGCGCAAGGCGGCCGCGCCGGGGGAGCCGGAGATCCTGGATTTCCCGTGGGGGGACGACTTCGGCGGCGAGGACGAGACGGTGATCTCCAGCCGCTACGATCGCCCGGTGATGGTCCACCGCTACCCCGCGGAGGTGAAGGCCTTCTACATGAAGCGCGATCCCGGGAACACGCGCGCCGCGCTCTGCGTCGACGTGCTCGCGCCCGAGGGGTACGGCGAGGTGATCGGCGGCGGGCAGCGCGAGGACGATCTCGGCGTGCTCGAGCGGGCGATCGAGCACCACAAGCTGCCGCGCGCCGCGTTCGAGTGGTACCTCGACCTGCGCCGCTACGGGACCTTCCCGCACGCCGGCTTCGGCCTCGGCGTGGAGCGCTCGGTGGCCTGGATCTGCGGCCTGCCGCACGTGCGCGAGACGATCCCGTTCGCGCGGATGCTGAACCGGCTGTCTCCCTAGCTGGCCAGCCGCGCGCAGAAATCATAGAGAAGAGTAAATTTCGCTCGATGCACGTGCGGATGCGCGTACCTGCGTGCGTGCGCGCGCGCGTGAGTGAGCGCGGATGCGCGCCGATGAGCGCCCGCCGCGCACGCGCACATCGGCGCCATGTCGGATCCATTTTTGCGGAGCTTGCGGGGCGGCTCTGTCGTATCAAGAAGTGATCCGGGGGCGGATCTCGACCCACTCTCGCTCGACCCACGACGGGGTTTCCCCTGAGCCCCTCCCCGCGAGGAGAACGCTATGGCCCGTCTCGTTGGCTTCATCGGTAACCGTCCGGATCTCGGCGCCCGCGCCATCGAGCTCGAGGGGCGCGCCCTCACCGTCCGTCGCAAGCCGGGCGTCGTGCCCGGGTGGGGCGTCGGCTTTTACCAGGGTGGGGAGATCCTCCTGAAGCGCCGACCTATCGATGATCGCCCGGAGATCAGCCTTGTCGACATGACCAGGGACGTGCGCGCGGACATCCTCGTGGCGCACGTCCGCGCCGCGACGGTCGGCAGCCTGCGCACGGAGAACACGCACCCGTTCCGGTACCGGCAATGGCTGTTCGCCCACACGGGCACGGTCGAGGCGTTCGCCCGGCTTCGATCGCGGCTCAGCGAGTCGCTGCCGCAGTTCCTCCAGCGCGACCTGCGCGGCGAGACGGACAGCGAGATCCTGTTCCACCTCTTCCTGTCGTTCCTGCACGACAGCGGCCAGCTCGACCGGCCGAACGTGGACGCGGCGACCGCGCGGGCGGCGCTCCGCTCGTCGATCGCGCTGGTCGACCGGCTCTGCGCCGAGGAGGGCGCCGGGCCGAGCGCGATGAACATCCTCGTGTCGAACCCCGAGTACCTGGTGGCCGCGCGCGGGGGAGCGCGGATGGGGTACCGCGTGCTCGAGGGGCACCACGACATGGAGCGCGTGCTGGGCGACGGCGGGCTGGGCCGGATGCGGATGCCCGATTTCGCGGCGAGCCGCCTGACCCTGGTCGCGTCGGACTTCGACGACGACCAGCTCCCGGCCGGGTGGACCCCGGTGGGCGAGCGTGCGATCGTGACGTTCACGCGCGCCGATCTCGCCAAGGACGGCGAGCTGATCCTGCGCGCCGATTTCGAGACCACTCCGCTCTGCACCGTGACCGGCCGGGTGCGCGCGCCCCGCGAACTTGAATTGCCCGTGCAGGTCGTCGCCTTCTCGCTGCGCAACGGCCAGCCGCTCGAGAATGTCGCGCTGGCCCAGGCCGAAGGCCCCGAGGGCGAGTTCCACCTGCGCCTTCCCTGCGGTCAGCCGCACGTGCTGCTGCTCTACGCCGAGGGACTCCGTCCCCTGACCCTTGACCTGCCTTCCCGCGCCATCGACCTCGGCCAACTCGAGCTCGACTTCGGCGCCCACATCCGCGGCACCTGGAACTCGAGCGATCCCGACCGCCAGGCGACGCTCACCGCGGACCTGCAGCGCACGCCGCGCGGCAAGCCCATCGTCGTCGGGGCCCTCGAGTTCGCGTGGATCGACGGCCGCTTCGAGTGGGTGCGCGCCAGCTCCCGCCCGCTCGCTGGCGGAGCCTTCGAGTTCTCCGGCCTCATTCCCGGCGCGAGCTACCGGCTGGAATCGGGCTACGAGGGCAACTGGCGCCTGGAAGCGGACGTGCGCGCGCCCGTCGAGGGGCTCGCGCTGGAACCGGACTTCCCGCTCTTGCTCGTGCGCACCGAGATCATCGCGCCGCGCGACGTCACCGTCGTCGTGCGCTCTCCCGACGGCCGCGAGCGGCTCACTTCGGCCCGGATCGGCTTCGGCTCCGTCTGGCACTTGCGCGCGCCGCTCCAGTCGACCGTCACGATCCTCTCGGACGATGGCCGCACGCTCGGGGAGACCACGATCTCCTCCGCGGAAGCGACGCTCGTCGTCGATCTGTGAGCGTCGTTCGCCTCGTTCGCTCCGCTCACTTCTTGCGCAACTCGAGCCACATCGCGAGCGGGCCGATGATCGCGAGCGCGTAGATCGCGGGAGCGGTCGCGAACGGCGCGGCCCAGCCTTGGCCGTAGTCGTTCGCGAGGCGCAGCATGCATTCGAGGATGGCGATGAGCACGACCACCGTGATGCGGCCCTTGCGCGTGCTGACCGTCGTGCGCGGGTCGGTCAGCATGAAGAACATCAGCATCTGGTACATCGGGCCCGTGACCGGCGTGATCTCGGTCAGCCAGTCGTGGCCGGTGATCGCGGCGCGCAGGAAACCGAGCGAGACGAAGCTCACGAGGTACGTGAACGTGATGTGCAGGAGCTTCGCGCGGTGCACGACGAGCAGGCCGACGGCCCAGATCAGGCCGACGGTCCACGGCTCGTTGCCCCACTCGTGGCTCAGGATCGCGATCGAGCCGGGCGCGGCGAGCAGCAGGAAGCTGATCGCGAAGTTGGTCGGGTTCCACAGGTGCCGGCCGCGGTAGGTGAGCACGTACTTCGACGTGATCGAGATCGCGACGGCGAGCACGTAGGCCCACAGGCCGCCCTGGGGCTTGAGCAGGATCACGATCGAGTTGCCGGCGATGTAGGCCGAGAGCACGCTCGGCCACGTGCCGCGCAGCGAACGCGAGAGCAGCGCCTCGGCGATCATGGCGGTGCCGAGGCACGCGTAGAGCACGAGGTAGTCGTCGATCAGCGCGACGCCGGTCAGCGGGTACGACTTGATGATCTGGTAGCGCCACTGGCCCATCACGAGGAAGAACGTGACGAGCGCGCTGACCATGTGCTGCGGCTTGAGGCTCGCGAAGAAGCCGGGCTTGGCGGCCGGCGGCTGTCCGATGGAGGCGGTGGCGCTGGTCACGGCTGGGGTTCCTCGATCACGTGCAGCTGGCGGGTCGCGAGATTCCTGAGCACCTGCACGTGTCCCGAAGGCCAGCGTACGACGGCCGAGCGCACCTGCGCGCCGGCGCCCAGGCCAAAATGCAGGCGCCGGTCGTTCTGGGCGCAAAAGCCGCTTCCGGCCTGCACGCACTGCACCTGCTTGTGCGCGCGCTCTCCGGCGCCGTCGGTGCGCAGCCACTCGAGCTCGACCTCCGCGCCGATCGCCGCCGTGTTCTGACCGCGCGCGCGCAGCTTGAGCTGCACCCACTCGCGTGCGGGATCGACCTCGTTCGAATACACGAGCAGCGGCCCCTTCTGGTTGGCGACGATCGCGTCCAGCGCTCCGCGGTTGGAGAGGTCGGCGAAAGCGACCGCGCGGCCGTCGTACAGGTCGTCGACCCCGACCGCCGCAGCGACGTCGCGGAACTTGCCTTGGCCTTCATTGAGCAGCACGCGGCTCGGCTCGTAACCCGACAGGCTGCGGTCGCCCATCGGCTCCCACTTGGTCGCGTCCTCGAAGATCTCGCCCGCACCGCCGGCGACCTTGCTCATGCCGTACCAGTAGTCGTGCTCCTTCGAGGCCGACACGAAGCCGTTGACCACGTACAGGTCGAGCCGCCCGTCGTTGTCGAGGTCGCCGAACTGCGCACCCCAGGCCCAGCCGCAGTCGACGATCGCGCGCGCGGCGGAGCTCGAGGCGTCGGCGATGTTGTAGAGCTTGCCGCGATCGGCGAGGCGGTTGCGGCGCAGGTTGTTGCCCTGGAACAGGTAACGCTCCTTCGAGATGTTCGTCACGTAGACGCCGTAGCGCCCCTCGTTCTCGAAGTCGCCGAGCGTCACGCTCATGCCGCTCTTCGACGACTCCTCGAGGCCGATGCCGCCGAGCAGCTCGAAGCGCTCGCCGTTGCGGTTCTTGAAGAGCTCTTCCGGCCCGTAGTCGTTGGCGACGTACAGGTCGATCCAGCCGTCGCCATCCATGTCCGCGGCCGCGACCGCGAGTGACCAGCGCGTCGAGTCGCAGCCCATCGCCGCCGTCACGTCCTCGAACGTGCCGTCGCCGCGATTGCGGAACAGCACGTTGTGCCCGCCGTTGGTCGCGAACTCGAAGCTCGACTGCATGATGCGCGTCGAGGCGAGGTTCCACATGTCGATGTCGTCGCGGAAATAGCCCGCGACGTACAGGTCGACGTCGCCGTCGCGGTCGTAGTCGAGCCAGCAGGCGCTGTTCGCGTTCATCCAGCGCCGCAGGCCGGAGCGCTCGCTCACGTCCTCGAAGCGGTCGCCGCGGTTGAGGAGCAGCTTCTGGAAACCCCAGCGGTACACGAACACGTCCTCGCGGCCGTCGCCATCGACGTCGGCCCAGACCGAGCCCATCGACACGCCATCGCCCTCGCGGTTGAGGTCCGCGAGGCCGAGCTCGCCCGCTACGTCGCTGAAGCGGCCCTGCATGTTGCGGTAGAGCGCGTTCGGGCTGCCGAAGCGGCTCGAGGTCGCGTACAGGTCGGTCCAGCCGTCGCCGTCGAAGTCGACCAGCGCCACCGCGGCGCCCATGCCCGACACGTGCGCGGCGATGTTGTCGATGCGCGGATCGAGTGTCGTCTCGCGGTGCGTGAAGTGGATGCCGAGCTCGCGCGAGCGCTCCGTCAGCTTGAGGCCGAGGCTCGCGCCGGGCTGCACGGCCACGGCCTTGCGCGAGGCGCGGTCGAACCACACGACGGCGCCGAGCTGGCCGAGGAACAGGAGGGCGACGAGGCTGCGCGCGATGGGGGAGGGCGCCATCCCTCCATCCTAGTCGTGCGCCCGCGGGCCGCGCGATGCTGCCGTCGCGCCCCGGAAC
>JABWBL010000217.1 GCA_013360535.1 Planctomycetaceae bacterium | reverse complement strand
GGTCGGCGGTCTGGAAGCCGATGCCGCGCACGAGCCCCGCCAGCCGGAACGGATCGGCGCGGATCGACGCCTCGGCCTCGGCCCCGAGCTTGCGCACGACCGCGTTCGCCATGCGCGGGCCGAGACCGACCGAGCGCAGGAACGTGTTGAGCTTGTGGCGCTCGTACTCGGCGCGCACGCTCTCGACGAGGCTCTCGCGCACGGCCCCGCGCAGGCCGACAACACCCGTCAGGCGCTCGGGCTCGCGGTAGATGACGTCGATCGCGTTGGGGCCGAGCTTGTCGACGATGCGCCGCGCGAGCGTCTCGCCGATGCCCTCGAAGGCGTCCGAGGCGAGGTAACGCACCGCGCCGTCGGCCCCCAGCGGCGGCAGCGGCTCCAGGCTCTCGAACACGAACTGCCGGCCGTGGGAGCGGTGGCTGATCCACCGGCCGGAGAGCTTGAGGCGCTGGCCCGGACTGGGCTGGTCGGCGAGTCCGACCGCCGTCACACGCGTCGAACGCCACAGGGTCGAGGCCTGCGGATCGTCGTAACCCTCTTCAGGAGCGACTCTTAGGACGGAGTAGAGGGTCTCGGTGTTGTGGAACGTCACGACCTCGACCTCGCCCTGCAGGACGGCATCGGCCGGGTTGGCCGGGGCGTTTCCGCCGGGCTGAGGGCGTTCGTTCACCGGAGTTCGAGCTCGTGCCGGAGGGCGCGGAGACAGGGGTTACGAGCGCGGCGGCGCTCACCCCTTCCCACGCGCGCCGACGGTGGGTATCCTCTCCCGCCCATTTCAACGAGCCTAGGAGCTCGAAGGAAGCGTTCGCTTGACGATCAAGGTCCTTGTCCGACAGAACGAGTCGCTCGAAGCTGCCCTGCGCCGCTTCAAGCGCCAGTGCAACTACAGTGGCGTCTTCCGCCTTGCCAAGGCGAAGACCTGGCATGAGAAGCGCTCCGACAAGCTGCGTCGTGAGCGCCGCGAGCGCCTCCGCACGATCCAGCGCGCGAGCCGTCAGGCCCGCGACCTGATCATGGGGCACCGCCCGCCGCCCAAGCGCAAGACCTTCGGCCCGCCCCGCTTCGGCGGCGGCGGCCGTAGCTAGTCCGCACTTCCGCGCTCACGCCCGCGCCCACGTCGCTGGGGTGCCCTGTCGCCAAGGCGCGACGGCACCGCGGCGACGTGGTGTCATGTCCTGACCCGGCTCGCGTGCGTCGGTCCAACCATGTCCAAGCTCCGGCTGCTCAAGAAGGATCGCGACCTCTCGAAGCCGCTCGAGCAGGTCGAGCTGCTCGTGCGCGCGAGCGACCTCCAGGAGCGCCGCGAGGACGTCGAGCTGCGCCTCGACCGCTTCCTCGGCCTGCACATGCACTGGCGCTCGCGGACCTCGATCCAGGCGCTGATCCGCGACGGGTACGTGTACGTCGACGTGACCTCGCCCGACCGGCCCAACGGCACGGGCGAGCTGGTGCAGGAGACGCGGCCCGGCCGGCGGCTGCGCGACCGCACGCGTGTGCTGGTCGTGGTGCCCGAGGAGCTGCGCGTCGACCTGACGATGGTGGTCGACAACGAGCTGGTCGTGCTGCACGAGGACGAGGACATCCTCGCCGTCGACAAGCCGCCGATGCTGCCCGTGCATCCCAGCGGCCGGCACCTCGCGGACACGCTCATCCAGCGCGTCCATGCGCGCTACGGCGCCGACAAGCTCGAGCGCGAGTCCCGCCCGCGCCTCGCGCACCGCATCGACCGCGAGACGAGCGGCATCGTGCTCGTCGGCATGCATCCGCAAGCGCACGCCGAGCTGCGCCGCCAGTTCGAGGACCACGAGGTCGGCAAGGAGTACCTCGCGATCGTGCGCGGCGCGCCGACGCAGGACTTCGGCACGGTCAACGATCCGATCGGCTCCGCGCGCGGCAGCTCGATCGGCCTCAAGATGGCCTGCCGCCCCGACGGCGACGAGGCGCGCACCGACTGGAAGGTGCTCGAGCGCCGCCGCGGCTGCTCGCTCGTCCACTGCCGCCTCTTCACCGGCCGCCAGCACCAGATCCGCGTGCACCTCGAGTCGATCGGGCACCCGCTCGTCGGCGACAAGCTCTACGGCTACGGCGAGCACTACTTCCAGAAGTACAACGACGGCGAGCTCACGCCGGAGGACCTCGCCGTACTCGAGCTGCCGCGCCAGGCGCTGCACCACCATCGGCTCACGTTCACGCATCCGCGCACGGGCGCCGCGCTGGTGATCGAGAGCCCGCTGGCGCAGGACCTCGCGGAATTCCTCGCGTCGCGCTGACTCGTCCCGCTCCTGCCGCATCTTCTTGTCTGGCGCGTGGCGCGCGCGACCGGAAAGCGGACAATGAAACGGATGGAAGCGAGCGCAGGACTCGACCGCAGGCAACTGGCCATCGGCGCGGCGGCGCTGGGTGCGCTGGCGGCGTGCAGTTCCGTCGAGACGAAGGCGCAGCGGCCCTTGAGCGTGCTCGTGCTGCTCGCCGACGACCTGAGCGCGCGCGAACTGCCGTGTTACGGCAATCTCGATGCGCGCACTCCGACGATCGACGCGCTCGCGCGAGGCGGAGCGCTGTTCGCGAGCGCGTACACGTCGGTGGGCGTGTGCCAGCCGTCGCGCTCGAGCCTCTACACGGGGCTCTATCCGCACCACCACGGCGCGATGGGCTTCGGGCCGATCCGCACGGACGTCGCGACGTGGCCGGAGCTCCTGCGCGAGCGGGGAGTGTTCACGGCGATGGTCGGCAAGCTCGACGTCGATCCGCTCGGGAAGTTTCCTTTCGACCATCTGCTGAAGTCCGTCGACATGCCGGGGCGCCGCGATCCGGCGATGTGGGGCGGCCACGTGCGGGATGTGCTCGCGCGCGCGAACGGTCGGCCGTTTGCGGCGGTGGTCGGGCTCTCGGACCCGCACCGCCCGTTCGACGAGGACGACGCGCCGCGCGTGACCGATCCGGAGCGCGTGAGGATTCCCAAGGCGCTGTGGGACACCGAAGGCACGCGGCGCGAGTACGCGCGGCACCTCGACTGCATCGCGCGGCTCGACCACACGATCGCGAACGCGCTGGAGGAGCTCGCGCGCGCCGGTCGCGAGCGCGACACGCTGGTCGTGTTCACGTCCGACAACGGCGCGTCGTTTCCGTTCGCGAAGTCGACCTTGTACGAGCCGGGCGTGCGCATGCCGCTGGTCGTGGGCGGCCCGGGCGTGAAGCCGGGGAGGCGCGCGGACATCGTGTCGCTGCTCGACGTGCTGCCGACGGTGCTCGACCTCGGTGCCGCACCGACGCCGAGGCTCGACGGGCGCTCGCTCGCTCGCAGCCTGTTCGAGGGCGTCGAGAGCGGTCGCGACGAGTTCGTGTCGATGCAGACGGAGAACAACCGCGAGCAGGCGCGCCCGGCGCGTGCGCTGCACACGCGGCGCTTCAAGTACATCCGCAACCTCGGGCCCGACATGCCGACGGTGAGCAACGTCGTCGGACATTCGGAGACGTGGGAATCGGGCAAGGTCGCGGCGCGCAAGGACAAGGCGATCGCCGAACGCATGAAGCAGTTCCTCTACAGGCCGAAAGAGGAGCTGTACGACCTCGAGAGCGACCCCGACGAGCTCGTCAACCTCGCGGAAGTTCCGGAGCACGCGCCGAAGCTCGTGGAATTGCGCGAGCGGCTGCGTGCGTGGATGACGGCCGAGCAGGACCCGCAGCTGGCGGAGTTCGACGCATGAACCAGCTCTCTCTCACGCGCCGCGACCTGCTCGCGGCGGCGGCGGCGACGCCGCTCCTCGCGACGGTCGCGTGCCAGTCGGTGCCCATTCCTGCGCCGACCGAGTCCAATCCCGCGCGCGCGCGGCCCAAGGCCGTGCCGCGCCACCTGATCGTGCTCGTCTCCGACGACCAGAGTCGCATCGACATGAGCGGCTCGGGCAATCCCGACTGCCACACGCCGAACCTCGACCGCCTCGCGCAGTCGGGCGCGCGCTTCGAGCGCGGCTACGTCGTCGTCGGCGTGTGCAAGCCCTCGCGCTCGGCGCTCTACACCGGCCTCTACCCGCACAACAACGGCGCGATCGGCTTCGTGCCCGTGCGCGACGACGTGCGGACCTGGTGCGAGCTCCTGCAGCCGGAGACCTGCGCGACCGGCATGATCGGCAAGCTCAACGTGAAGCCCGTCTCGAAGTTCCGCTTCGAGAAGTGGGTCGCGCCGAAGAAGGTCGGCGATGCGCGTGCGGGCGACGCGATCGCCGAGGCGTTGCGCGACATGATCCGCGGCTTCGGCGAGCGCCGCATGGCGATCGTCGTCAACCTCAAGGACCCGCACCGTCCGTTCCGCGAGCCGCTGGTCGACGACGATCCCGCGACGCCGATCCCGCACGATCCGGCGAAGATCCACGTGCCGGCGAAGTTCGCGGACACGCCGGAGACGCGCGCGGAGCTCGCGCACTACCACGACTTCCTGTGGCGGCTCGACCGCACCATCGGCAGCGTGCTCGACGTGCTCGACGAGACCGGCATCGCGCGGGACACGCTGCTCGTGATGACGAGCGACAACGGCCGCCCGTTCCCGTTCGCGAAGACGACGCTCTATGAGGCGGGCATCAACGTACCGTTCCTCGTGCGCTGGCCGGGCGTGATCGAGCCGGGCACTCGCAGCGACGCCTTCGTGAGCCTCGTCGACCTCCTGCCGACGGCGCTCGACATGTTCGGCGTCGACCCGCAGGTGCCGCTCGACGGGCACTCGCTCCTGCCGCTCCTGCGCGGCGAGGTCGCGAGCGTGCGGGAGCGCTTCGTCGGCGAGCACACCGAGCACCTCAAGGGCCTGCCCAACCCGTCGCGTTCGATCCGCGACACGCGCTTCAAGTACATCCGCAACTACCCGGCGGCCGAGGACTTCAAGAGCAACGTGCTCGAGTTCAGCATGACGTGGAACTCGTGGATGAAGCTCGCCAAGGACGATCCGGTGCTGCGCGAGCGCATGCTGCGCTTCATGCGGAGGCCGCCGCAGGAGCTCTACGACCTCGAGAGCGATCCCGACGAGATGCACGACCTCGCCGGCGATCCGGCGCACGCGACGACGCTGGCGCGCTTGAGCGCCGAGCTCGACGAGTGGATGAGGGCGACGAAGGACCCGCTCAGTCGAGCCTGACGCCGGAGCGGCGGTCGAGCGTGCGTTCGAGCGCGAGCAGCGCGAGCGAGAGCACGAGCGCC
Source organism: Planctomycetaceae bacterium (assembly GCA_013360535.1). Classification (GTDB taxonomy): domain Bacteria; phylum Planctomycetota; class UBA1135; order UBA1135; genus F1-120-MAGs118. Next base: position 1,028 of record JABWBL010000217.1, on the reverse strand, counting down.
TCGAGCGGGCCGCGCGCCAGGCGCGAGCTCGCGACCGCGACGATCGAGAGCACCCCGGCGATCACCGCGAGGCCACCGAACCAGTCCTGCTTGACGAGGATCGAGTCGGGCGCGATCGAGAGCGGCGGGTCGACGACGAAGGTCCGCCACGTGCCGCGCAGCACGAGCACTCCGCACAGGAACGCCGGCAGCGCGAGGCGCAGCATCATCGCGCCGCCGCCGAGCAGCGTTCCGATGCCGACCAGCAGGGCGTAGAACGGCACGAGGAAACGCGCCGCGATCGCCTTGACCGCTCCCGCGTCGAGCGCGTCGCGCTCGAGCGGCGCCGTGTCGAGGATCCAGCGCGCCTGGAACGACTCCGAACCCGGCGCGTGCGCGGCGAGCAGCGGCAGGTAGGCACCCGGCAGGAACAGGAGCAGCGCGAGCCAATCCTGCTGCGTGGCGGCCGCCTCGCCGCGACCGGAGATCCACACGAAGGCGACGGGCACGGCGAGCAACGGATAGGTGCGCAGCACGAACTCGCGCTCGCGCGGCAGCGCGTCGAACAGCCACTCGAAGCTGGCGCGTTCGCTCGCGCGCACCCAGAAACGAACGGCGAGCCTGCGCACCGGCGCGAGCGCGAGCGCAAGCGGCGCTTCACCCTTCTGGAATCGTCGAACCTGCGGCGCGGGCGTGACGACGAGCGCCACGAGCGCGATCCCCGTCGCCACCAGCGGGACCCAGCTCCACAGTGCACTCGGCGGCGCTTCGCCCAGCGGTGCGGCGAACCAAGCCGGCGGGAACAGGGCGAGGCCGGCTTCCGCGGCGGGCGAGACCCAAGTCTTCATCTCCGGTGCCTTGCGCAAGCCGAGGCTCGCGCCGAGCAGCACTCCGACGAACAGCACGATCTGCACGAGCACGAGCAGGCCCTGCGCGCGCCCACGCAGCAGTGCCTGCACGAGCAACAGCGCCGCCGCGATCGCGAGCGACTGTCCCAGCCCGAGCGCGACGAGCTCGACGCGCGCGCTCCAGTCCCAGCCCTTCGCGAC
>JABWBL010000216.1 GCA_013360535.1 Planctomycetaceae bacterium | reverse complement strand
TGCCACCCCGGCGCGCAGACGGGGAACTTCGCGCGCGTCGACACGAGCTGCGAGGCTTGCCACCAGCAGGACCTCGCGCGCGCGACCAACCCCGACCACGCCGCGCAGGGCTGGACGAGCGACTGCCAGCGCTGCCACATCCCGATCCAGTGGGGCGGGGCCTCGTTCACGCACTCGGCCTTCCCGCTCACCGGCGCACACTCGGGCGCCCTGTGCGCCGATTGCCACGGCATGCCGCCGACCTACACCGGCACGCCCAACCAGTGCGTCGACTGCCACCTCGCCGAGTACAACTCGACGACCTCGCCCAACCACGTGGCGTTCAGCTTCTCGACCGACTGCGCGCAGTGCCACTCGACCTCGACCTGGCAGGGTGCACAGTTCAACCACGTCGGCATCACGAACGGCTGCGTCACCTGCCACCAAGCCGAGTACAACGCGACCACCTCGCCCAACCACGCGACCTACAACATCTCGACGAGCTGCGAGCAGTGCCACGGCACCTCGACCTGGCTCGGCGCGACGTTCAACCACGTCGGCATCACGAACAACTGCGTCTCGTGCCACCTGCCGGACTATCAGGGCACGTCGAGCCCCGACCACACGCTCTACGGCTTCCCGCAGACCTGCGAGCAGTGCCACACCACTTCGAACTGGACCGTGGCGAACTTCGCCCACACCGGCATCACGAGCGGCTGCAGCAACTGCCACATGCCGGATTACCAGGCGACGAGCAACCCCAACCACACCGCGGCCGGGTTCAGCACGACCTGCGAGCAGTGCCACACGAGCACGAGCAACTGGCTGCAGGACAACTGGCCGCACCCCGACTTCCCGATCAACTCCGGGAAACACGCGGGCTTCGACTGCGCCGATTGCCACCTGCAGCCGACCAACTACTCGAGCTTCTCGTGCACGCACTGCCACGAGCACCGGCAGTCGGAGATGAACAGCGAGCACCAGGGCGTGAACGGCTACTCGTGGTCGTCGCCCGCCTGCTACCAGTGCCATCCCGACGGCCGGGAGTGATCCACGGTGGAAGGAGTGCGCCGGCGCGGCCGCGAGGAATCGCGACCGCGCCGGCGCCGTTGCTCGCGCTGCGCGTGAGCCCGCGTGGAGTCAGTTCACCCCGAGCGCGCGCTGCAGGAACGCGATCTCGTCGGCGGCCTGCTCGATCTGCATCGCGGTCGGCTTGCCCGCGCCGTGGCCTGCGCGCACGTCGATGCGGATCAGGATCGGCGCGTCGCCGGCCTGCGCGTGCTGCATCGCCGCCGCGTACTTGAAGCTGTGCGCGGGCACGACGCGGTCGTCGTGGTCGGCGGTGACCACCATCACGGCCGGGTACTTCGTGCCGGGCTTGGCGTTGTGGTACGGCGAGTAGGCGCGCAGGGCGCGGAACTCGTCGGCGTTCTTCACCGAGCCGTAGTCGCTGGCCCAGGCCCAGCCGATGGTGAAGCTCTCGAAGCGCAGCATGTCCATCACGCCGACGGCGGGAATCGCGGCGCCGAACAGGTCCGGGCGCTGGTTGAGCACCGCCCCGACGAGCAGGCCGCCGTTCGAGCCGCCGTTGATCGCGAGGCGCTCGGGCCTCGTCCACTTGCGCGCGACGAGGTACTCCGCCGCGGCGATGAAGTCGTCGAACACGTTCTGCTTGGTGAGCTTCGTCCCGGCCTTGTGCCACTCGACGCCGTACTCGCCGCCGCCGCGCAGGTTGGCGACGGCGTAGATGCCGCCCTGCTCCATCCACGCCAGTCGCGCGGGGGAGAACGAGGGCGTGAGCGAGATGTTGAAGCCGCCGTAGCCGTAGAGCAGTGTCGGGTTCGAGCCGTCGGGCTTCAGGTCCCTGCGGCGCGAGACGAACATCGGCACGCGCGTGCCGTCCTTCGACGTGTAGAAGACCTGCTCGGTGACGTAGCGCGACGGATCGAACGTGAGCCGCGGCGTGCGGTAGGGCTCGCTCTTGCCGCTCGCGATGTCGTAGCGCCAGACCGCCGCCGGCGCGGTGAACGTGGCGAAGCTGTAGAAGGTCTCGCGGTCCTTCGCGCGGCCGCCGAAGCCGCTCGCGGTGCCGACGCCGGGCAGGTCGACGTCGCGCACGTGCTGGCCCGACTTCTCGTGCACGCGCACCAGCGAGCGCGCGTCCTTGAGGTAACGGCACAGGAAACGCCCGCCGACGAAGGCGACGCCCTCGAGCTTCTCCTCGCACTGCCCGATCACCTCGCGCCAGCTCGCGCGCGCCGGGCTCGACGGCGCGATCGCGATCACGCGGCCGCGCGGCGCATCGAGGTCGGTCATGAACCACAGCGCGTCGTCGGCGGAGTCGATGATGTCGTAGCTCGCGTCGAACTCCGGAACGAGCTCGGTCACGTTCCAGCCCGGCTGCGCGAGGTCCTCGAGGAACACGCGGTTGCGCGGGTCCGTGCCTTCGCCGACGGAGATCACGAGCCAACGCCCGTCGTCGGTGACGGTGCCGCCGAAGCTCCACTCGGGGTGGTCGTCGCGCTTGTAGACGAGCTCGTCGGCCGACTGCGCGGTGCCGACGCGGTGGAAGCAGAGCTTCGGGCTGCGGTTGACCGCCTGCAGCTCGGCACCTTCCTTCGGCGCGTCGTAGCGCGAGTAGAAGAAGCCCGAGCCGTCCGGCAGCCACGACGCGCCCGAGAACTTGATCCAGCGCAGCTCGTCGGCGAGGTCTGTGCCGCTCGCGACGTCGCGCACGCGCCACACCATCCAGTCGGAGCCGCCGTCGCTCGTGCCGTAGGCGAGGTAGCGGCCGTCTTCGGAGAGCGCCGAGCCCGCCAGCGCGACCGTGCCGTCCTTCGAGAGCGTGTTCGGGTCGAGCAGCACGCGCTCTCCCTTCCCGTCGGCGGAGTCCATCGTGTACAGCACGCTCTGGTTCTGCAGGCCGTCGTTGCGCGACAGGAACCAGCGGCCGCCGCGCTCGATCGGCAGGCCAAAGCGCTCGTAGTTCCACAGCGCCTTCAGGCGCTCGGCGGTCGCCGCTCGCGAGGCGATCGGATCGAGGTACGAGCGGGTGAGCGTGTTCTGCGCCTCGATCCACGAACGGGATTCCGCGCTGTCGGGGTCCTCGAGCCAGCGGTAGGGGTCCTCGACCTGCACTCCGTGGTAGGTGTCGACTTGCGCCACGCGGCGCGTCTGGGGGTAGGCGGGACGGGTCCAGCCGGAGTGCGACGCACAGCCTGCGAGCGAGGCGAGCGCGAGCGTGGACAGGGCGGCGAGGCGGAGGGGGCGGGTGGTGTGGGGGAAGAGCATCGGCATGTTGGGTCGTGGGGGATCGGGTGGGGCTCCAAGGATCGAAAGCTCCCCCCCGGGAGCGCCAGAGCTTGACCGGGGCGCACAAGAAAAACGTCCGAACAAGTTCCGTGCGTATTCCGTCCCTAGCCCCACGGTGGATACTGGATCGACCGCTCCCCCAGGGCGAGCGGTGCCGGGCTTCACCCCCTACCCTCCGTCCCACTCGAAGAAGGCTCTCCCCATGGGCGATTGGCTGCGTCTCCTGCGGACCTGCACCATCCCGACTCTCCTCGCGGCGACCGCGCTGGCCCACGAGGACGATCCCAAGCTGTGGGCCTTGCGGCCGCCGCACCAGGCCAAGCCGGTCTTCACGACCGTGCCCGCCGGGATGCCGATGGCGAGCTCCGGCACGCCGCGGGCGATGAGCGCGAACGGCATCTCGCTGCTCTCCAACCTGCCGCTCTCGACCTTCGGCGCCACGTCGGGCAACGACTGCTGGGGCTACACATCGCCCTCGGGGCGCGAGATCGCGATGTTCGGCCACTCCAACGGCACGGGCTTCGTCGACGTCTCCGACCCGCGCAACCCGGTCGTGCTGCTCAACGCCGCCGGCCCGAACAGCCTGTGGCGCGACGTCAAGGTGTTCAGCCACTACGCCTACGTCGTCAGCGAGGGCGGCAGCGGCATCCAGATCTTCGACCTCTCCAACGTCGACAACGGCGTCGTGACGCTGGTCAACACCGTGACCACCGGCGGCGGCACCGCGACCCACAACGTCGCCATCGACGAAGCCTCGGGCTTCCTGTACCGCTGCGGCGGCGGCAGCAACGTCGGCCTGCGCATCTACGACCTCAACGCGAACCCGACCAATCCTCCGTTCGTCGGCCAGTGGCTCAACCTGTACTGCCACGACGTGCAGGTCGTCACCTACACGAGCGGACCGTACGCGGGCAAGCAGATCGCGTTCGCCTGCACGGGCACCGGCAACGGCTCGGGTGCGACGCGCCTCTCGATCCTCGACGTCACGAACAAGTCGAGCATCACGACGATCAAGGAAGTCTTCTGGCCGGGTGGCGCCTACTCGCACCAGTGCTGGGTGAGCGAGGACCTGCAGTACTGCTACCTCGATGACGAGCTCGACGAGCCCAACGTGCCGTCGACGACCTACATCATCAACGTCTCGAACCTCGCGGCCGCGTTCCTCGCCGGTTCCTACACCAACGGCAACACCGCGATCACGCACAACAACTACGTCAAGGGCGACTTCCTCTACGCCGCGAACTACCGCAGTGGCGTACGCATCTTCGACATCACCAACCGCACCGCACCGCAGGAAGTGGCGTTCTACGACACTTTCCCGGCCGACGACGCGGCGTCGTTCAACGGCCTGTGGAGCGTCTACCCGTACTTCCCAAGCGGCGTGCTGATCGGCAGCGACCTCGAGAGCGGCCTGTTCATGTGGTGGGTGGGCGCGGCGCCGCTCGACATCCAGCTCGTGCAGGGCGCGCCGAGCCTGCTCAACCCCGGTGGCCAGTCGCTCGACGTCACGGTCGTCGAGAACACGCCCGGTGCTTACGTGCCCGGCAGCGCGAAGCTCGTGTACGACGCCGGTGCCGGCGCGGTCTCCGTGCCGCTCGCGAGCCTCGGCGCGAGCTCGTTCCGCGCGGATTTCCCGGCGCTCGCCTGTGGCACCAACGTGAGCTGGTACCTCGAGGCCGAGTCGACGTCGGGACTCACCTGGACCTACCCCGAAGGCGGCGCGAGCGCTCCGCTCTCGTCGATCGTGGCGCTGGGCACGAGCGTCGTCGCGACCAACGCGATGGAGACGGCGGCGGGCTGGGTTTCCGGCGACACCGGTGACAACGCCACGTCGGGCCAGTGGCTCCGTGCCGACCCGGTCGGCACCGCCGCTCAGCCCGAGGACGACCACAGCGCGTCGGGCACCGCCTGCTGGGTGACGGGCAACGCCACTCCGGGCGCTTCGATCGGCACCGCGGACGTCGACGGCGGCACGACCACGCTGCTCACGGCCAACTACAACCTGACGGGGCTGTCGGACCCGGTCGTCAGCTACTGGCGCTGGTACTCGAACAACCAGAACGGCGTGATCGACGACACGTTCGTCGTGCAGGTCCGCAACGGGGGCGCCTGGGTCACGGTGGAAACCGTCGGCCCCACGGGCATCGAGGCCACCGGCGGCTGGTACTACCACGAGTTCCATGTCGCGAACTTCGTGGCGCCCAACGCGACCGTGCAGCTGCGCTTCCGCGCCTCCGACCTCGGCTCGGGCTCGATCGTCGAGGCGGCCATCGACGACTTCCAGATCCGCGACGTCGACTGCTCCGCGCCGGTGGCGTACTGCACGAGCGGCACGAGCGGTGCGGGTTGTGCGGCGACGATGAGCGCCTCGGGCTTCGCGAGCGCGAGCTCGACCAGCGGCTTCGTGCTGACCGCGACCAACGTCGAGGGCCAGCGCGCGGGCCTTCTGTTCTACGGCCTGAGCGGCGCCTCGTCGGCGCCCTGGGGCACGGGGACGTCGAGCTTCCTGTGCGTCAAGGCTCCGACCCAGCGCACGCCCGCGCACAACTCCGGCGGCAGCGCCGGCGCCTGCGACGGCACGCTCTCGGTCGACTGGAACGCCTTCACGCACGGTGGCCCGGTGCTCGGAACTCCTTTCCAGGGGGGCACGACCGTCTGGTCGCAGGCCTGGTACCGCGATCCGGCGAGCAGCGCGACCACCAGCCTCTCCAACGGCCTGCGGTTCGTGGTCGGGCCGTGAGGCAACTGCGCGCGGGAGCGGGACGTTGATTCGTTCCAACGCCGGAACCTGAACGGCGCCGCGCGCGTCGATCAGGTGAACTCGCACGGGCTGCGGCTTGCGAGCCGCGGCCCGTGCGCATGAAATGGGTGTTCCTTGGCGCGCGGCGCCTCCGGGACGACCGATGGCCCTGCCTACCCTTGCTCTCCAGACGCTGCGGCGCGCCCGATCGGCGCGCTGGGCGCTCGCGCTCGCGCTCCTGG